>NZ_JAQDBC010000004.1:5534-158597 GCF_027681725.1 Caecibacter sp. AF58-12pH5A
TAATCATGTGGTGCCATTCCTGCAGGGACAGGACAGGGCTGCGGCCATGCGTAATCATGCGGTGAATACCATCGGCACTGGCCTTCGCGGCAACAATGGTCGTCACGTAGGGAATACGGGCACGGACGGCAGCCTTGCGCAAGGCGCCATCGTCGACAGCCGAATTTTTTACAGGTGACGGTGTATTAATGACAATCTGGATCGTCCCGTTGGTGATCAGGTCTTCCACGTGGGGTGTACCTTCGGAAATTTTATTGACGCGCTGTACAGGAATGCAGGCTGCCTGGAGAAGGCGATACGTCTTATCCGTCGCATAAATCGTAAAGTCATCTTCGGCAAAGCGCTGGGCAATGGCCGCAACGTACGGTTTATCTGCATCACTGACGGAAATGAGGACGGCACCCTTGAGGGGCAGCGTTGCTTTAGCAGCTTCTTCGGCTTTAAAATACGCTTCGCCGGCAGTTTGTGCCAAGCCCAACACTTCGCCTGTAGAACGCATTTCCGGCCCTAACACCGGATCGACTTCCGGGAACATATTGAAGGGGAATACCGCTTCTTTTACACCGTAGTACGGAATATGCTGTTCCTTCAATTCCGGCAGCGGCGACGGACGGCCTGTAATAGAAGCCGTCATGACGTCAATAGCTAAGGGTACCATGCGGATATTGCAGACCTTGGATACAAGCGGTACCGTACGGGAAGCACGCGGATTGGCTTCGAGAACGTAAACCTTGTCATCTTCAATAGCATACTGCATGTTCATCAGGCCGACAACGTGCATTTCGACAGCGATCTTGCGGGTGTATTCATTGATGAGATCGAGATTTTCCCGGCTAATCGTACGGCTGGGGATAATGCAGGCACTGTCACCGGAGTGAATCCCTGCCAGTTCAATATGTTCCATGACAGCAGGCACGAAGGCATCTGTACCGTCACTGATCGCATCCGCTTCACATTCGAGGGCATTGTGCAGGAAACGGTCAATGAGGATAGGCCGGTCCGGCGTGACGCCGACAGCAGCTTCCATATAGTTTGCCATAGAGGCTTCGTCGTGAACAACTTCCATGCCTCGTCCGCCCAGAACGTACGACGGCCGTACCATAACGGGATACCCGATTTTGGCTGCAATAGCCTGCGCTTCGGCGACTGTCGTGGCCATGCCGGATTCCGGCATGGGGATGCCGAGTTTATCCATAACAGCGCGGAACTGGTCGCGGTCTTCTGCCAGGTCGATGACTTCCGGTGTCGTTCCTAGAATATTGACGCCTTCGGCTTTTAATTTGGCAGCCAAATTGAGCGGCGTCTGGCCGCCAAACTGGGCAATAACGCCTAAGGGCTTTTCTTTTTTATAAATACTGAGTACATCTTCGAGGGTCAGCGGTTCGAAATACAGCTTGTCCGACGTATCGTAGTCTGTAGAAACCGTTTCAGGGTTGCAGTTGACGATGATCGTGTGGAAGCCGAGTTTTTTCAGGGACTGGGCCGCGTGGACGCAGCAGTAGTCAAATTCGATGCCCTGGCCGATCCGGTTCGGGCCGCCGCCGAGGATCATGATCTTCTTTTCATCGGCTGCAATGGGGTTATGGTCCGCTGCATTATAGGTAGAATAATAGTACGAGCTGTCCGTCGTACCGCTTACGTGTACGCCGTCCCACGTTTCTTCGAGACCAAGAGCCAGGCGGCGCGTCCGGATTGCATCTTCAGAAACACCCAGGATCTGACCCAGGTATTCATCGGAGAAGCCATCTTTTTTGGCCTGAATGAGGGCCGCATCAGCCGGCACACTGCCTTTATATTGCAGAAGTGCCCCTTCTTCGTCGGCCAGCTCTTTCATCTGTTCAATAAAATAGGCCTTGACCATGGTACGCGACTGGATATCTTCTACAGTGGCTCCTTTGCGCAGGGCTTCGTACATTTCAAAATACCGTTCCGATGTAGGCGTTTCCAAAAGGGTCAGCAATGCGTCCAGGGAAAGGTTTTCAAATTTTGCCACATGGCCGAGACCGGCACGGTTCTTTTCCAAGGAACGGATGGCTTTTTGCAATGCTTCCTTGTAGTTTTTGCCAATGGACATGACTTCGCCGACGGCACGCATCTGTGTGCCCAGTTTATCTTCAACGCCTTTAAATTTTTCAAAGGCCCAGCGGGCAAATTTGACAACGACATAATCGCCATCCGGCACATAGCGGTCGAGAGTGCCGTATTTACCGCAAGGCAGGTCCGCTAAGGTCAGGCCCGTTGCCAATTTGGCCGAAACGAGAGCAATAGGGAACCCCGTTGCTTTAGAAGCCAGAGCAGACGAACGGGACGTACGCGGATTAATTTCAATGACGACAACGCGGCCTGTCTTGGGATCGCGGGCAAACTGGACGTTTGTACCGCCAATGACGCCGATGTGTTCGACAATTTTGTAGGCCTGGCGCTGCAGTTCCTGCTGCACGTCTTCGGGAATAGTCAGCATCGGTGCCGTGCAGAACGAATCACCCGTGTGAATACCGACGGGATCGACGTTTTCGATAAAGCAGACCGTGATCATATGGTTGTCTTTATCGCGAACGACTTCCAGTTCCAGTTCTTCCCAGCCCAGGATCGATTCTTCCACCAGTACCTGATGAATGAGGCTGGCCTGGAGACCGCGTTCGCAAACAGTACGCAGTTCTTCTTCATCATGAACCAGGCCGCCGCCGGCACCACCCATCGTGTAGGCCGGACGCAGGACGACAGGATAGCCCAGTTTTTTTGCCGTATCGAGAGCTTCTTCTACGCTGTAGCAGGCTTCGCTCTTGGCCATTTCAATGCCCAAGTCGTCCATGGTCTTTTTGAAGGCAATGCGGTCTTCGCCCCGTTCAATAGCATCTACCTGTACACCGATGACTTGGACGCCGTATTTACTCAGGACACCGGCCTTATACAGTTCGGCACACAAATTCAGGCCGGACTGGCCGCCCAGATTTGGCAGCAACGCATCGGGCCGTTCTTTTTCAATAATTCGGGCTACGCATTCTTCATTCAACGGTTCAATATAGGTTTTGTCAGCCATTTCCGGATCCGTCATAATCGTCGCCGGATTGGAGTTGACCAGAACGACTTCATAGCCCAGACTACGTAAGGCTTTGCAGGCCTGTGTGCCGGAATAGTCGAATTCACAGGCCTGACCAATAACAATCGGACCCGAGCCGATAATCAGGATTTTATGGATATCAGTTCTTTGACTCATATGCAGCCTCTTTCCCAGCTGTTTCTTTTACAGCTTCAAAACGAATATTTATTCCCTTAAACTACAAAAAGGATATATGTTTATATTACCATATGCGCCTTGTATATTCAATGTAAATAATGATCATACATGAAAACAATATAAAAAAGCATAAAAGATGTACTTGGTATAAGTAGTATAAAAATTTTGTTATTACGAATAAAAAGACCCCCTCTTCCATTCCTTCAGAAGAGGGGGTCACCATACGTATGAGGTTATGCGTCTTTTTTGTGTTTGAGGAGCATACTGAGAGCTGCCGCAATAGGTACTGTCAGGATGACGCCAAAGCTGCCAGAAAAGCCTTTCATGATTTCAATGCCAATGGCATTGGAATTGACAAGCTGTAAGTACGGCAGATTGTACACGTAGTCCATGACCCAGACACCCAGGGAGCCACCGAAAAACGCCAAAATCAGGGTTGCTGCCATCGTGCCCATAACATCCCGGCCCACGTTCATACCGGCCTGGAATAACTGCTGCCGCGTAATATCCGGATTATGCCGGACCAGCTCGTAGCAGGCGCTGGTGATGTCCATGGCAATATCCATGACTGCACCGAGGCTGGCGAAGAGGATGCCTGCAAAAAGAAGCTCTCCTACGTCCATGCCCGTATTCTGCGCTACAAACATGAGGTTCTCTATATTAGGTACATTGTACCCGGAAAGATGAGTCATCCAGCCAAAGATGACGGCTGCCAGGCAGGACACGGTAATTCCGCCCAACGTGGACAGAAAGGCCATGGCGGCCTTGCGCGTGCTTCCGTTGATCAGCCATATGGTTGCTGCCAGTACAATGGCTGAGGTAATCAAGGCCGCCGCAATCGGGTTGATGCCACGAAGCAGCATGGGAAAGAAGAAGAATACAAAACAGATAAACGTGAATACCAGCGCAGCCGCTGACTTCATTCCCTTCTTGCCACCAATGAGACAGAGGAGCAAGAGAAAGGCGCCGATAAAAGCGTAGAGAGGCAGTGACCGGTCTATGTTGTATACTGTATGGAGCTTCAGCTCTCCCACCTGGCTGGTAATGACGATGACTTCCATACCTGGCTCACATACCGTGCCAAAGAGAAGGCCGTTCGGACAGTTCGCCTCTTCCCTGGCGCCGGCATGACTGCCAGTTTCCAGCTCAATTTCTACAATCTGATCACCCACACGGCTGCCGTTTTCCTGCAAGTTGTCCCGGACGATAGAAACGACCTGTGCCTTTTCGAAGGTCCGCCCGTCCGTATTGACGAGGACCGGCTTATCTACCTGATTCCAGGCTACGAGAAAATAGGCGCCGCCACAAAGAAGTACTACAATCAGGATTAAGCGGAAAATATACTTCTGCATTAGTCTTTGACGATGCTGTAGGCGCTATCGATCGGTGTACCCGTTTCCGCATCATACGTCGTGATTGTAAAGGCATTGTCCGTAATGCGTACGACGGAGTACGTCGGGCGCCACGTCTGGCTGCGGGCAGCAATGTAATCCTGCTGCTGCGGAATGAGGTTATAGAACTTGGAACCTGTAGCCGAGTTCGAAGACATGTAGAAGACGCCTTTCGGGTTATGGAGTACGCCCTGGCTCATATCTTCAATGGTATAACAGATATTCTGCGATTCGTAGTTGGCCTTGAAATCTTTATTTTTGAGAGCTGTGCTCAGGAGCTTATGAGACTGACCGCTCTGGCCGGGAACCTTGACTTCATCGAAGGTAGCATGCTGTTTGCCGTCGCTGCTCAGCTGATACGTACGGGCATACGTGTGGTCATGGCCCTGAAGAACGACGTCGATCTTATTGGCGTCATAAATCGGTGTGAGCTGCGTCCGCAAAAGGATGCCGTCGGAATCGGAGTGATCAAGACCACTGCCGTAAATATCCTGATGCATAACGACAACACGCCATTTTGTATCCGGATGCGCTTTGATAGCTTTTTCAATCAGCTTCTGATGATCGGCTACGTTGTAATTGTTGGCGTTAATGACGATGAAGAGGGCGTTGCCATAGGTATAGTAATAGCCATGGCCGGCTTTGGTCGGGTTCGTTTCGTCCGTGAACGGATTCGGTACGTTAAAGTGGTTCTGGTACCCTGTCGTCATGCTATCATGGTTACCAATGCTGGAAGCTTCCGGCAGGTTGCGCAGGGCTGCTGCCGAGAGATAGCCGGCGTATTCCGTTTCCTGTTCGAGGATCTTAGCGGCGGACTGGTCTTCAGCTGGTTCGTTGATCTGGTCGCCAGGGGAAACGAGGAAGTCAATTTCCGGATGCTGTGCCAAGGCACTGTTCAGTGTCTTATTCCAGTTATACGCATCGTTACGGGCAGCGATTTCCGCATTTTGTTTGGCATTGCCATCAGATGGTGTCTGGCCTTTAGAAGCGCCGATCTGCGGGTCACCGACATACATGAAGGAGAAATCGTGGGGATCGCCCGTTACGATTTTCTGGGCTGCCTGCCACTGACCGTCGATTTCTACCTGATACCAGTACGTCGTATTAGGTTTCAGGCCTTTGACGGTAACTTTGTTGCTGTAGTACGTTACGCCTTCGATGACTGTACCGGCTTTGCTCGAGCCTTTGAAGGTCTTAGCATCACTCATATCTTCGTTTTTAGAGATGCGGACTTTAGACTGGTCGGCTTTGTCTTTGGAGTACCAGCCAAAATTCAGTTTAGAGGCATCGGCACCTGGTGCGATCGATACTTGTTCATAGTTGGACTTTACTTCGTCCCAATGGGCTTTCCACTGCTGCCAGTCCGTATTATTGGATACGGCTGTGCGGGTCGTCATTTGCGGCGTCAGGGACGCATCATTCCAGTGTTCCGTAGCGGCAAATACGCCGACAGAGGCCATACAGAGTACGGCTGCGATAGAGGCAGCCAGAGCTTTTTTTGTTGCGATGTAAAGAGTACATTGCGATTTCATCTCCCATGTAGAATAAGTTCATAATTACAGGTCTAAGTGTAACCGCACTCTGTAAGTTTTATGCCTGGCCTCTGTCATAATTATGTAAAATAAAAAGAAACCCTGCCCGTATACGACAAGGTTTCTTCCAGAAATACGTCTATAAATTAGTTTTTTTTATGAACATAGTGTTTAATCAGTGCCTGGGAACCTTCTTCACCCAGACCTTTTTCTTCCAGTTCACGGAAATCAGCCAGTACTTTAGGCACCACATCCAGGGTAAGGCCTTTGCGTTCGGCTTCTTCTGTAGCCAGGCGCAGATCTTTAATAATATGTTTCATATAAAAGCCGGGACGGAAATCGCCAGCCAAAATTTTGGGGCCTAAGGCACTCAGCTGGGCGCTGCCGCCGGCACCGGTCGAAACGGCATCAAAGAGCGCCTGCAAATCCAACCCTTCGGCTTTCCCGTATGCCAGGGCTTCGCACACACCGCCTAAGGCACCGGCTACGAGAATCTGGTTTGCCATTTTGGCATGCTGGCCATTGCCGGCTTTGCCAAAATAATTGATATTGGTCCCAACGGCCTTAAAGATAGGCAGGCAGGCTTCATAATCTTCCCGGTCACCGCCGACGAGGAGAGATAATATACCTTTAATAGCACCGCCTTCGCCGCCGGTAACAGGAACATCCAAAACGTGGAGACCTTTTTTTGCCCCATCTTCATGGAGACGTTCTGCCAGGCTCGGACTGGTAGTCGTGCAATCAATGAGGTACTGGCCTGCTGTTGCCGCTGCAAAAATATTGCCTTCGCCGTAATACACGTCTTCTACGTCTTTAGGAAAGCCTACCATCGTAATCACAGCGTCACAGCCTTGTACGCATTCACCGATAGTCGGGAAAAATTCAGCACCTTCGCTGATGACGTCTTCGACTTTCGCCTTGGTCCGGGCATAAATGCGCAGGGAAAAGCCTGCTTTCATAAGGTTGCGTACCATAGGCTTGCCCATAATACCTACACCGATAAAGCCAATCGTTTTTAGCATGTCTTCGTCCTCCTTATTTCTTATAACCGGTTGTAAAATCTACTATATTTTTTAGGGGCTGGCCGTTGAGATAGGCCTTGAGGTTTTCACAGGCAATCTGAATGATCCGGTCATGCGTCGCCTGCAGGTGGAAGCCGCCCGAAACATGTGGTGTAATATAGATTCCCGGCACCTGCCAAATAGGATCCGTTGCCGGCAAGGGCTCCGGATCGGTTACATCCAAGGCTGCCCCGGCCAGGTGGCCGCTTTGTACGGCTTCGATGAGATCTGCCTGGACGACGCAATTGCCCCGGCCAATGTTGAGGAACCAGGCGCCTTTTTTCATGGCAGCAAAGCGTTCTTTATTGTAGAGATAGCGTGTTGCCGGCGTATCAGGAAGACTCGTGGCTACGATATCAGCCCGGGATAGGTATTCATCCAGGTGGTCCATCGTTCCCATTTCATCTGCTTCAGGCGGCACGTCCGTACTGCGGCGGCGAATGCCAATGACGTGGGCACCTAAGGCTTTCAGGCGTTTGCCAAATTCACTGCCAATATCGCCAAAACCTGTAATCAGTGCCGTAGCACCGTAGACAGACGTGACCGGCCCTGCATCCTGCCAAAGGTTTTGTTTCTGGTTATCGTAATACGTAAAAAGTTTCTTCATCATAGCAAGCAGCTGGGCCAGCATATGCTCCGATAAAGCCAGGCCATAGGCGCCGGTGGCATTCGTAAGTAACGCGCCGTCCGGTAAGATACCAGGCTGTACGTAAGCACCGCTGCCGGCACTGTTAAGCTGCATCCAGCGCAGATTTTGCGCCTGCTGCACGAGTTTGGGGGAAAGATTGCCGATAATGACTTCGGCATCTGCCAACTCACTAGATGGGACTTCAACGCCTACGGCTGCCGTCGTGTCCGCATAATAAAAGGTATGGCCCGGTGCTGCCGTCTGCAGCCAGCCTTTCTGTTGTTCTGTAACAGGCATTGCTACTACTATTTTCATATATGTGCCTCCTCACTATTCTTTTTTGTTTATTATACTCCACCATACCAGTTCTTGACTACAAAAAAATACGCTCCCTAAAAGGGAGCGTATGGAACGTGCATCGTTACCAGTCGAGTTTGCCTGTAATGAGGTATACGAGCAGGCCTTTTTCTGCATGGCGCCGGTTTTCTGCTTCGTCCAGAATCGTTTCCAAATGAGCATCTACGACATCCTGCGTAATTTCATAGCCCGGGTGGATGGGCATATCATGGAAGACCATCGTATCCGTGCCGGCCATGAGATCGCCATCGATCTGATACGGCTTCATCATGCTGATGATCTGGTCTTTCTTTTCCGCATAATCGGGGTTGGTAAAGAATTCCATATCCACCCACGTATCCGTGTAGACACAGTCTACGTCAGCTACGACTTTTTTCAGATCGTCTTTGCTGATCTGATCGGACAATTCGATATACCGGCCCGTTTCTTTCAGTTCCTTGTAGAACGAGTCATCTACACCCATGACCTGACTGAACGGAGTGAGACCGTACATAGTGCCGCCCAGCTTCGTCACGATTTCACAGAGGGAATTGTACGTATTATTCTTGGCACCGATGTACAGTACTTTGACATCGAAATGACCTGTCTTTTCATAGAGAGTCAGCATATCGGCCAGAGCCTGTGTCGGATGAAACGTATTATCGCAGCCATTGATTACCGGTACGATCGATGCATCCATAAAGGCGTGGGTCGTTTCCGATTTCTTAAAGCGGCCCATAATGCAATCTACATTACGGCCAACGTATTTGACTTCACTGGGCAGATCGCCAATTGTAAAGTTGCTGTCCTTCCACAATTGATTATACGATTTGCCGCCTAATTCTTCCATGCCGATATTGAAGGAGAGATACGTGCGGTTCGACGTCTTTTCGAACAGGGTATACAGTTTTTTACCATCCAGCAAATGAGAAAAAGCCTGCTGATTTTGTTTGATTTTTTCTGCCAGTAGCAAAATTCCTTTTAATTCTTCTACGCTGTAGTCGCTAAAGCTGTTTGCATGTTTCATGTATATTCATCCTCCAAATCGCTTATAAACTGTGTCTTACCTGGAACATAGGTATATCATACCATAGTCATTTTATAATTACAAGTTTTTATGCAATATTTTTGTAAATTAAACCAATTGTTTTTCTTTACCTATGTGCGAACTGTTATAAGCGGGAAAACAAAAAATCGGTAACTCCCAAGGAGTTACCGATTAAAAGGTTTCTATATCTAATAGCGCGTAATTAATTAGGCTTTAGTTACATTAGCAGCCTGAGGGCCACGTGCGCCGTCTACGATATCAAATTCAACTTCCTGACCTTCTGTCAAGGATTTGAAACCATCTTCCTGAATAGCGGAGAAGTGTACGAAAACGTCGCCACCATCTTCTCTTTCAATGAAGCCATAACCTTTTTCTGCGCTAAACCATTTTACTTTACCGTGCATAACAAAATCCTCCTAAGAAAAAACAAATGCAGCTATTCTCTAGCTCTGAATGTAATTCTATCACACCCATGCCTTAATGTCAACTTTTTATTTATTTTCCATATAACTAAAATGCATACGGAAAATCCTTATTTATGAATATAATGCACAAAAGAAAAAGCATAGACATTCCGGTCATCGGCAGCATGCTCTTCGCGGCTTACTTCGCGCCACTGCGACTGATCATACGCCGGAAAATACGTATCAGCCGGTAAAGCCGCTGCAATTTCCGTCAGGTACAGGCTGTCTGCGTGTGGCAAAAAGGCGGCATACAAAGACGCACCGCCAATGACGTAATACTCTTCTGCCGGATCGAGAGCCTGGAGGATGGCTTCCAAGCTGTGAAAAGCCGTAACGCCTGCATGCTGCGAGCCATACCCTGCCTGGCTCGTCAACACCCAATGGGGCCGGCCTGGCAAAAGGCCCGGCAAGCTCTCAAAGGTCTTGCGGCCCATGATCATCGTATGGCCCATAGTCAGGGATTTAAAGCGTTTCAAATCGGCTGACAGGTGACAGAGGAGATCATTGTCCTTACCGATGCCGCCATTTTGGCAGACGGCAGCAATGAGGTGGAGCATCAGACAGCCACCTCCATAGAAATCTTGCCCAGGTGCTGATAATTTTCGAGAACAATATCTTCCGGCTTAAAGGCGTAGAAATTGTGGATGTCCGGATTGAGTTTCAGTACCGGTGCTGCAAATGCCTGGTCGCGCCGGGCTAATTGCGTCCGCATGGCTTCTACGTGATTTTCATAAACGTGGGCATTATTGATGACATGCGTAAAGAGGCCGGGACGCAGGTTGGTAACCTGGGCGATCATGTGCACCAAGGCAGCATACTGGGCCATGTTAAAAGGCACGCCCAGGCCCATGTCACCACTGCGCTGAATGAGCATACAGTTCAGTCGGCCGTCACTGACATCCCAAAGGGTCTGATAGGCACAGGGCTGAAGGGCCATGTCCGGCAAGTCTTCTATATTCCACAGGCTGACAATCATACGCCGGTTCTGCGGATCCTTTGTCAGCTGTTCCAGCAGGGTATCGACCTGCTTATATTTACGGATCTGGTATCCATAGGCTTTGCCGATCGTACCATCGGGACGCATCCATTCATCCCAGACGTGGCAGTTCATCTTTTGTAATTCCCGTACATCATTGCTTTGAAGCTGCCAAATCCAGAGGATTTCTTTGATAGCCGTCTTGAAGGCAACGAATTTTGTCGTTAAAATTGGAAATTCCTTTTCCAGATCAAACTGCATAATTTGGTGAGGCAGTTTATACGTTGGAATTCCCGTGCGATTATTGGAATAATAGCCGTCCTTTAGAATCCGCTCTACCATATCCAAATATTGTGTATCTGCGTTACTCACGCGCATTCACTCTCCCTTTACTCAAAGCTGTGCAACGCTTCTATGAACTGAGGACCATATTTGTGCAGCTTAAAGGCACCGACGCCTTTAATATTACTCATTTCCTCCAGTGTATGAGGGCGCTCCTGGGCCATCGCCCACAAGGTGGCGTCGGAGAAAATAACAAAGGGCGGAATGTTTTCGTCCTGTGCCAATTCCAGACGCAATTGGCGGAGCACGTCAAAGATGGGACGCAAGGCCTCTTCATCGATGGTGCCCACGGTCTTTTTCTTCGCTTTTTTCGGTACGGCAGCCAGTTCCGGTTCCTGCCGTACGGCTACCTTCTGGATGGCCCGTTCCTTGCCTGCCAGGACCTGCCGTCCTAACGCCGTGAGAGATAAAACAGGGTACTTGCCTTCAGACTGCTGCAAATATCCGTCGAGGACACTTTGACGTACGCTATCCCGAATTTCCCGGCCCGTAAAGTTGCTGAGGGCACCAAAAAGGACGAGGCGTTGGAAACCATACTGCTTTACCTTGGCTGACTGGCTGCCTTTAAGTATATCACAGACCAGTGTCATACCAAAGCGGCCCTTTAATTCATCGACACAGGCACAAATCGGACGGACGATATTCGTCTGGTCCTCTTCTACGACTTCCTGGTCGCAGTTGCCACACTTGCCGCAGGCAGTCCATTCCGGGCGTTCACCAAAATAAGAAAGAATATACTGGCGCAGGCAGCCCCTGGTTTCACAATAGCCGACCATGCGGTTCAGCATATCCTGTTCCCGTTGCTGCTGCTCTGCCGTATGGACAGAATGCTCGATGAGATATTTCTGAATCATAATGTCCTGACGGCTAAAAAGGAGAATACATTCACCGGGACCGCCGTCACGACCGGCACGACCGGCTTCCTGGTAGTAACTTTCGATGTTTTTCGGCATCTGGTAATGGATAATGTAGCGGACGTTGCTCTTATCGATGCCCATGCCAAAGGCATTGGTCGCAACGATGACCTGTATCTTATCATACGTAAACCGTTCCTGTTCTTTCTTCCGGGCTTCGTCACTCATGCCTGCATGGTAGCGGCCGACGGAAAAGCCCTGATGCCGTATTTCCGTATAGAGGCGGTCCACCTCTTTGCGCGTTGCCGCATAGATAATGCCGCTATCCTCCCGATGACTGGCCAAATAGGCCAATATGAACCGCGTCCGGTCCGTATCACGGATAACACGGAAGTACAAATTAGGCCGGTCGAAGCCACCGACAAAGACCCGCTCTTCCCTGAGTCCCAGGAGCTGCTGCATATCCTTTTTTACCTTTTCCGTCGCCGTTGCCGTAAAAGCCGCTACTACAGGCCGCTGGGGCAAGGCTTCCACCCAGGCGCTGATTCCACAATAGCTGGGCCGGAAATCGTGTCCCCATTGGGAAACACAATGGGCCTCATCAATGACTACCAAGGAAATAGGCTGGGTCTGCATAAAAGACGTAAAGAACTCATTTTGCAGCCGTTCTGGTGAAATATAGACGAGTTTCACACGGCCAGCCCGGATTTCCGAAAAGCGCTGCCGCAGTTCATCCCACGTGCACTGGCTATTGATATAAACTGCCGGGATTTCCTGATTGACCAGTGTATCCACCTGATCCTTCATGAGCGAAATAAGCGGAGAAATAATCAGGGTGATACCGGGAAGCATAAGCCCGGGAATCTGGAAACAAAGGGATTTCCCTGCACCCGTCGGCATAATAGCCAGGCAATCCCGTCGTGCCAGCAGTGTTTTGATTACTTCTTCCTGACCCGGCCGGAAAGAGGAATAACCAAAATATTGTTTTAAAATGTCTGTGGGCTGCAAAACAAGTCTCCTTTCCTGAAAAAAAGGGCATGCCCTAATGGCACGCCCTTCTCTACGTACATGATAACCGGCACGGCTTATTTGGCCAATGCTTCGGTCAATACTTCCCCTAATCGTTTGATCCCTTCGACAATGCGGTCTTCCGGCATGTTGGAATAATTGAGGCGGAAGTGATTGCCATTGCCGCCATTCGGATAGAAAATGCCGCCCGGTACATAGGCTACATCTTTTTCCAGACATTTAGGCATCAATTCTTTCGCATCCAGTTCTTTCGGCAAGGTTACCCATGTGAACAGGCCGCCCTGCGGATACGTAAAGGTGCATTCTTTAGGGAAATATTTTTTCATGGATTCACACATCAAATCGCGGCGTTTTGCATAGAGTGCGTTGATTTCTTTAATGTGTGCATCCATATCAAACATCTGGCAGTAATACGCTGCCTGGCGCTGGCCAAAGGTCGACGTGCCCAGGTCAACAGCCTGTTTGAATTTAACGAATTTGTCGATGATTTCCGGATTGGCAATCGTCCAGCCCAGGCGCAGGCCCGGCATGAAAATCTTCGAGAAGGAACCCAGGAAGACAACCTTGCCCTGCGTATCCATGGATTTCAAGGACGGTAACTTTTCGATATCATAGCGGATTTCACCGTACGGATCATCTTCTACAACGACGACATCATATTTATTGATGACATCCATAAACGCTTTACGGCGTTCTACAGGCCACGTAATACCTGTCGGATTCTGGAATTCAGGAATAACGTAAATCATGCGGACACTGTCATCTTTAGCCAGGATCGCATCGAGTTCTTCCGGAACAATGCCCTTGTCATCAGTCGGTACTTCAATATATTTCGGACGTACAGGATCAAAAGCCATGATGGCGCCCATATAGGACGGGCTTTCCATAGCAATGGTTTCGTCCTTATTGACGAGGATCTGCGATAAAATAAAGAGTGCCTGCTGCGAACCGGTCGTAACAACAATATCCTTTGGTTCACAGTCGACAAAGAAAGATTTCTTCATACGTTTGGCGATTCCTTCACGGAGCGGTACATATCCTTCTGTCGTACCATACTGTACAGCCTGACGGCCTTCTTTTTCATAAATAGCCTGATCAACCTGTTTCATTTCTTCGATTGGGAACAGTTCCGGTGCAGGCAAACCGCCGGCAAAGGAAATCACTTCCGGTTTTTCCGTCAGTGCCAAGAGTTCTGCAATGTCAGATGCCTGTAACGTATTTGCAAAATCAGAAAATTTTGTCATAAAAATCACCCCTGTTTTATTTTTTCCCCAGTGGTAAAATTATAACACCAATATATAGAGATTGCAAACATGGTAAAAGCAGCATGCACCATACAAAAGAGGGACAGTGCTGCAGATGCCCCACTGTCCCTCTCGTTTATAGATTAGCTTATTTCATTTTGGCAATTTCTTCTTTTAATACATCGCCTAACCGTTTTACGCCTTCGATAATCTTATCTTCCGGCATGCACGAATAGTTCATACGGAAGTGGTTTTCACCGCCGCCATTCGGATAGAACGCACCGCCCGGTACGTAGGCAACTTTCTTTTCCAGTACCTTCGGCATCAATTCCTTGGCGTCCATACCTTCCGGCAACGTTACCCATGTGAAGAGGCCGCCTTCCGGATACGTAAAGGTGCATTCTGCCGGGAAGTATTCCTTCATCTTATCGAGCATCAATGTACGGCGTTTGCCATAGAGGTCGCAGATTTCCTTGATGTGAGCATCGATATCATACATATCGAGGAAGAACGAAACCTGACGCTGTGCAAAGGATGACGTCTGTAAATCGGCAGCTTGTTTGTATTTAACGCATTTATCGATAATAGCCGGGTCGGCTACGATCCAGGCAACACGCAGACCTGGCATCATGATCTTCGAGAACGATCCCAGGAAAATGATATTGCCTTTTATATCCATGGATTTCAAGGATGGAACCTTGTCGCCGTCATAGCGCAGTTCGCCGTACGGATCATCTTCAATAACCGGGAAATCATACTGGTTGATAAGATCCATAAAGGCTTTGCGCCGTTCAATCGGCCAGGTTACACCGGTAGGATTCTGGAATTCCGGAATGACATAGGCCAGGCGGATACGATCGCCATATTTCTTCAGTATTTTTTCCAGTTCTTCGGGAATAACACCTTTGTCATCTGTCGGCAATTCTACGAATTCCGGACCGCACAGTTTAAAGGCGTTCAAGGCACCTAAATAAGTCGGGCTTTCAACGAGCATTACATCGCCAGGATTCAGAAAAATCTGAGGGATAAAGGATAAGCCCTGCTGGGAGCCGGATGTAATGAATACTTCATCGACCTTGCAATCTACGCCGAAGGATTTTTTCATCCGTTCGCAAATGTGCTGACGCAGGGGCACATACCCATCAGTCGTCCCATACTGTACGGCTGCCTGGCCTTCCTTATCGATGACAGCTGCATCTACTTTCTTTAATTCTTCCAGCGGGAAGAGTTCCGGAGCCGGCAGGCCGCCAGCAAACGAAATAATGTCCGGCTGAGCCGTCAATTTCAAGAGTTCCCGAATTTCCGAAGCCTTTAAACCATTAGCAAGATTTGAAAATTTCATTTCAATCCACTCCTTCTTTAATCCGAACGCATACCTTAATTATATATTTATTGTATCATTATTATGATATAAATTCAATTTAAAGAAGATTAGAAAAAGATTAAAATCCGACTAAAACAATTTAGTCGGATTTATGCATCATCAATCATTGCTATTCGTTTTTAATTTGTTTTCTCTCTGTGCAAAATAAGTCCGGACGTGTTCCCGGTCTTGTTCCATCTGCCGGATCAGCATGTCCGTTTCGACAAAGGTGATTTCATGACGGAGCCGTTTATAAAAGAACAAGCGCAGCTGCCGGCCATACAAATCGCCATGCCAGTCCAAAATATTGGTTTCAATGCGGCGGTATTGATTGGCAAAGGTCGGATTATTGCCAATATTGGTCATAGACGGCCAGATTTTTCCATTGAGCCAGACGCCAGTGGCATAGACGCCATCCGGCGGCATAGCCATGTGTTCCGGAATGTGCATATTAGCCGTTGGAAAGCCGATTGTCGTGCCACGATGGTCGCCGGGCATAACACTGCCTTCCAGTTCGAAAGGGCGGCCTAACAGGAGTTCTGCCGTTTCCATGTGTCCCTGGGCGACAAGCTTGCGAATGACCGTACTGCTAATCGGCGTGGGATGACCGGGACTGCCGAGTAAGGTCAGCACACAGACCGGCACGTTATAGGCCTGCATAAACTCACGCAGCGTATCCGTATTGCCAGCCGCTTTGGCACCATACGTAAAATTGGAGCCGACGACGATGGCTTTCGGTTTCATATATTGCAGCAGCTGACGGCAAAATTCTTCCGGCGATTCATCGATTAGATGCCGGTTCATCGGCAGCAGGACGAGGCCATCCATGCCCTGCTCTTCGATGTACCGCGTTTTTTGTTCGACCGTCGCCAGCCGTGCCGGTTCCTTCTCCGGACGCAGCACCGATAAAGGATGCGCCGCAAAGGTGACGACGACGGCTTTTGCCTGCAGTTCCGTTGCTTTTTTCAAGGCTTCGTGCATGACCTTCTGATGGCCTAAATGAACGCCATCGAACGTGCCTAGCGCCACTACCGTTTGCGGATAGTGCTGCACCTCTTCAAAAGAATGAAAAACATCCATGGTTGATTACCTCACAATAGCTCTGCAAACATTTTATGCGGCCGGATCACGTGATGTTCTACATCAAAGCGGGCAATGCCCATGAGGTTTCCGGCTTCATTATAAACGCGCAGAATTTCTCCCTGTGCCAGACCCCGGCCGGCGAACGGCACGGCACGGCCCTGCAGGAGGAACGTACCTTGCTGTTTTGTAAGCCGCACTTTTTTCAAGGACTGAATCGCCTGGTCGGCCGGCAGGACATAGCGTTGCGGATCCTGTTCCAGTTCCTCCAGCGTCGCTGCCGAACTGATATCAAACAGGCCGGCACGCACGCGGACCAAATAGGACATGCAGGCACACGTACCAAGTTTTTCTCCCAGGTCGCGAATCAAGGAACGGACATAGGTCCCTTTGGAACAGGTTACGGCTAAGACGCCCCGGCCGTCATGATAGGCCAAAAGGCGAATATCATGGATCGTAATCTGCCGTGCCGGCAAGACGAAATCCTGATGCTGCCGTGCCAGCTTATAGGCTTTGACGCCGTTGATGCTGATGGCAGAATACCGTGACGGCTGTTGCTCTGTTTCACCTAAGAACGTCTGCAGCGCCGCCTCTACCAGTGCATCCGTCATGGCAGGTACAGGCAGTGTCTGTACGACCTGACCTGTAATATCTTCTGTATCCGTCGCCAGGCCCAGCGTGAATTCGGCATGGTACGTCTTAATATCACTGTCACCATACTCGATGAGACGCGTTGCCTGCCCCAGATAGACCGGCAGGACGCCAGCGGCCAGCGGATCGAGCGTACCAGCATGACCGACTTTTTTCATTTGATAAATCCGGCGCAGCTGCCCAACCACATCGTGGCTGGACATGCCTGTCGGTTTTAAAACATTGACAATTCCATGTATCATAGGGCTTTCAGTATTTCCTTTATGAGCATAGTTTTCGCCTCAGCCAAAGGGGCTTTGATCGTACAGCCTGCAGCGCGGATATGACCGCCACCGCCAAAGACGGCTGCAATGGCATTGACATCGGTCGCCTTGGAGCGCAGGCTGACCCGCGTTTCCTCTGCGCTGATGTACTTGACCGTAAAGGCCACATCTACGCCTTTGACGGTACGGGCATAATCGATATAGCCACCCGTGTGTTCCCCTGTATATTGCAGGATATCGGGCGTAAAGGTAATCCCTGCCACTTTGCCATCGCCATAAAGGTCGATGTGCTTCAGCACTTCCGAAAGAGCTTGCAGCTTCACGAGAGACTGGGCTTCCAAATGCTCAGAAATGACATTAGGCTGTGCTCCCGCTTCCACGAGGAGCGCTGCCATGCGCAACGTGTGCCCTGTCGTATTGCTGAATTTAAAGAAGCCACAATCGGTAGCAATAGCCAAATATAAGGCATTGGCCATTGCTGGTGTAATGGTGCAGCCCCACTGCGTAAAGAGGTCAGTCAATACTTCACCCGTTGCGGCATAATCGGGCCGGATATACTCAGCATCAGCAAAATGGGCGTTGGAAATATGATGATCAATGTTCACCAAGGGGCCGCGGATGAGCTCCGCCGTCTTGCCAATGCGGTCTACCCCCGTAGCATCGAGGATCAGTGTCAGCCACGACGCATCGTTTTTTACATCGTCCGGCTTATAGACAGTCCGGATGCCCGGTAAAAAATCAAACTTATCATCTACGTCATCATCTAACACGATGACTGCCTGTTTCCCCCAGGCCCTAAGCATTTCCCCGGTCGCCGCCAAGGCGCCGACAGCATCACCGTCAGGATTGACGTGAGCTGTCAGCAAAATATGTTCATACTGCCCTAAGAGTTCCTTCAGTTCAGAAACAGAACAATTCATGTGCCTCAGTCCTTCTTTTCGATATCATGAAGAATCTTATCGATCTTCATGCCATAATCCAGAGAAGTATCTTCCTTAAATTCGATAGTCGGCGAATAGCGGATGCCCAGGCGTTTGCCTACTTCAGAACGGATATAGCCGTTAGCACTTTTCAGCGCTTTCAATGTATCCTTCTTCTGTGCGTCGTCGCCAAAGAGGCTGACATAGACCGTAGCTTCCCGCAGATCACCGGTAATGCGTGCATCCGTGACGGTAACAAAGCCCATGCGCGGATCCTTTAATTCCCGCAGGATAATGTTAGACACTTCCTGCTTAATAAATTCTTGTATTTTACGTGCTCGTAATTCACCCATAGTTACTTCCTCACTTTATTCCGGCGCAACTTCTACCATTTCGTAGGCTTCGATTTCATCGCCTTCCTTAATATCACGGTAGTTTTCCAGGGTAATGCCGCATTCGTACCCTTCGGCAACTTCCTTTACGTCATCCTTGAAACGACGCAGGCCGTCGATAGCCCCTTCGTGTACGACAATACCATTGCGGATCAGGCGGATCTTAGAGGAGCTGGTAATCTTGCCTTCCTTGACATAGGAACCGCCAACGATGACCTTCGGCGTCGTAATGACCTGACGGACTTCTGCCCGGCCCGTAATATGTTCTTCGTATTTCTTTTCGAGCATCCCCTTGATGGCTGCTTCGACATCATTAATCGCATCGTAAATGACGCGGTATGTACGCATGTCAACATTTTCATGTTCTGCAGCCTTGCGGGCCGATGCATCAGGCCGTACGTTAAAGCCGATGATCAGGGCATTAGAGGCAGAGGCCAGCATAATATCCGATTCAGTAATGGCACCGACGCCGGCATGGACGATCGAAATACGGACTTCATCACTTTTGATTGCCATCAGGGACTGGCTCAATGCTTCGACAGAGCCTTGTACATCGCCCTTGACGATAAGGGACAATTCCTTCAATTCCCCCTGCTGGATCTGGTTAAAGAGATCATCCAGGGTGACCTTGGCATTGACGTGTAATTCCGACGAGCGTTTCTTTTCCAAACGTTTTTCCGCAACGGAACGGGCTGTCTTTTCGTCCGTCACGTTGAGGATATCGCCGGCTTCCGGAACGTCGTTGAGGCCGAGGATTTCTACCGGAATAGACGGTTCCGCCTTCTTGACGCGTTCACCCCGTTCGCTGGTCATGGCACGGACCTTGCCATAGCAGGAACCGACAATAATCGTATCGCCTACATGGAGTGTACCTTTCTGAATGAGGACAGAAGCGACAGGGCCGCGGCCCTTGTCGAGCTTGGCTTCGATAACGACGCCCTGGGCCGGACGGTCCGGGTTCGCTTTCAATTCCAGTACTTCAGCGAGGACGAGGATGTTTTCCAAAAGGTCGTCAAGGCCGATTTTCTTGTGGGCCGAAACGGGAACCATGATCGTATCGCCGCCCCATTCTTCACTGATCAGGCCGTATTCCGTAAGCTGCTGCATAACCTGCTGGGGATTAGCGCTTTCTTTATCGATTTTATTGATGGCCACGATAATCGGTACGCCTGCCGATTTGGCATGGTTAATCGATTCAATGGTCTGTGGCATAACGCCGTCATCAGCGGCGACGACGAGGACGGCAATATCCGTTACCTGAGCACCGCGGGCACGCATAGCCGTAAAGGCTTCATGCCCCGGCGTATCCATGAAGACGATCTTCTTGCCTTCATAACGGACCTGATAGGCACCGATGTGCTGTGTAATGCCGCCGGCTTCGTGGCTGGTAATGCTGCTCTGACGGATCGCATCGAGGAGGCTTGTCTTACCGTGGTCGACGTGACCCATAATGGTAACTACAGGCGGTCTCGTTTTCAGCGTTTCCGGGGCATCTACGATTTCTTCAATTTCCGTAGGATCTTCCGGCGGGGCTTCCTGCGTGACGGTTACGCCGAATTCATCAGCAATAATAGAGGCCGTTTCATAATCGATTTCCTGGTTGATCGTTGCCATAAAACCATCCATGAAGAGCTTCTTAATGACTTCGCTGACTTCACGGCCTAAGCGTTCGGCAAAATCCTTTACGATGATCGTTTCCGGCAACTCGATAGACGTAGGGTAATTCTTGGTCTTTTTCACTGGGGCTTCCTGTGTGTGCTGGTTGGCAAACTGCCCTTTATTCCGCTTATTCTTGTGTTTCCCTTTATTCAGGACGTTAGACAAGAGGGTATGAGGCCGGTTGTTTCCCTGGTTGTTATTGTTCTTTCCGTGGTTATTGTTGTTATGACGATTTTTATTATCCGATGATGTATTGCGGTTATCGCCGTTCTGTTTGGCATGGCCAAAGTATTTCGTACGCTTATTGTCACCTTGCTGGTGATTTTGCTGGGATTGCTGCATACCCTGGACCGGCGTGCCGCCCTTTTTATGGTTATTCTGGCCATTATTTTGGTTATTGTTTTGATTATTGCGCTGCGGCTGCTGGCTGCGGTTACCACCGCCAGCGTTATGATTATGCGCATTATTGTGCTTGCTGCTATTATCATTCTGGTGGGTATTGCCGCCATTTTTATTTTGATTCTGCCGGTCGCCATTTTCTTTTTTGTGCTGGCCCTTGTCATTCTGGCCGGCTTGAGCTGTATTTGTCTTTTTGCCTTGGTTATCGGCAGGCTTTTTATGATATGTTTTGTCGAGCAAATCTTTTTCTTTATCGTTTACACTTGAAAAGTTAGTAGCTTTTATATTATGTTCCTCCAATACTTTGATAACATCATTGGACGATACGCCATATTCCTTTGCGACTTCGTATACTCGTTTCGTCATCTGGTTACCCCCTTCTACATCATCTTGCTTACATCATCTATCGCTTTAGCAAAGCCCGGGTCATCTAACAGGATGATGACGTTCTGCGCTTTTCCTACGGCTTCACCTAATTCTTCCTTCGTAAATATGTCAATCACTGTCATGCTACGACGCTCTGCCAAGCGCCGGTACTTTACGGCGTTATCGCCGCCGTCTGACGCGATGAACAGCAACGGAACCCGATGTTTCTTTAAAAATTTCTCCGCCGCACCGGCACCACAAATGGTCTTGCGGGCCCGGCAGGCGAGACCCAGGAGGTTCCAAATCTTCTCGCGCCCGGTCATAAGAGCTCCTGGCGGAGGGCTTCATATATTTCTGCAGAAACCTTGGTCTTCAAAGACCGTTCCAGGCGGTGTTCCTGATAGGCTTTTTCGAGACAGGCTTCATTTTGGCAAATGTACACGCCGCGGCCGGCCTTTTTGCCGGTCTTATCAATTTCTACAGTTCCTTCCGGCGTACGGACGACGCGGATCATTTCTTTCTTGCTCTTTTGTTCCTGACAGCCCGCACAGACCCGTAAAGGTACCTTTTTCTTTTTCATGCCTGTCACCTACTCTTTCGCAGCCTCAGCGTCAGTGTCTTGCTCTTCTGCAACGGCCGGTGTATCTGCTGCAGCCGGGACTGCTAATTCCGACAAGAGATCGTCCGTTTCCGGCACTTCGCTGACAGCCGGTGCTTCATTAGCTAATTCTGCAGCCTGGCTTTCACTCTTAATATCAATTTTCCAGTTTGTCAGTTTGGCTGCCAGACGGGCATTTTGTCCGGCCTTGCCGATTGCCAGGGATAACTGGTAATCCGGTACGACGACGTTCGATGTTTTTTCTGCTTCGTCAACAGTAACGGAAACGACAGAAGCCGGGCTCAAGGCGTTGGCAATATATACTGCCGGATCTTCGTCCCATTTGACAATGTCGATTTTTTCGTTCTGCAGTTCCGTTACGATATTCTGTACACGGGCGCCTTTCGGACCGACACAGGCACCGACAGAGTCGACGTTGGCATCACGGGAATAGACGGCAATTTTAGAACGGCGGCCCGGTTCACGGGCAACGGATTTCAATTCAACGACACCATCATAAATTTCCGGAACTTCCAGTTCAAAAAGGCGTTTGAGCAGGCCCGGATGTGTCCGCGATACGAGGATCTGGGCACCCTTAGTCGTCTTACGGACTTCTACGACGTAGCATTTAATGCGCTGGCCGATGGCATAGGTTTCCGTCGGGATCTGTTCCGAAGCCGGCAAAACAGCTTCGGCTTTTCCCAGGTCGACATATACGTTGTGCTGTTCTACGCGCTGAATAATCCCCGTGATGATATCATCGGTACGATTGGAAAATTCATCGTAGATCATGTTCCGTTCTGCTTCACGCAGGCGCTGGATCATGACCTGTTTAGCTGCCTGGGCAGCAACACGGCCAAAATTCTTCGGCGTGACATTGACGTTGACGACATCGCCTTCTTCGTAGGACGAATCCATAATGTGTGCCATAGAGAGAGAGATTTCCGATTCTTCATCTTCCACTTCTGCCACTACCGTTTTGGGTGCCAGGATCTTATAATCACCGGTCGTACGATTCAGTTCTGCGACAGCATTGGGATTTGCATCCGGTTCCTTCTTATAAGCTGTAATCAGTACGGCTTCTAATGAGTCACAGATGATGTCTTTCGATACGCCCTTTTCTTTAGACAAAAACTCAATCGCATTCAGTAATTCCTTGTTCACTTTCTAATACCTCCACTAAAAATCAATGTGTAAACGAATCTGGGAAATCTCTTTCATGGGCAGTTCTTCCAAATGGTCCTTATACTGCACTTTGAGGGTATCGCCATTTTTTTCTACCAGGTCCGCCACGATCAGCTTTGTTCCATCGTAGGGCTTAAAGAAATGGATATCTACTGTTCGTCCCTGATAGCGGATAAAGTCTTTTTCTTTCTTCAATACGCGGTCCAGACCTGGCGAGGATACTTCCAAAAGATAATTGTCACCAATGGGATCTTTTTCATCCAGTACCTTGCTCAGTTTTTCGCTGACAGACTGGCAATCTTCCAAATCGACGCCGCCTTGTTTATCGATGAATACACGTAAATACCAATTCCGTTCCCGGACGTATTCGACGTCCACCAGTTCCAGGTCTGAGCCTGCGATGATTTTTTCTACTTCCTTTGCTACCAAATCTTCAATATGTTCGCGTCCCATATGTCACCTGTATCTTTCTCAAAAATGCACGTAAGTAAAATTTAAGAGTGGGCTTTCACCCACTCTTAGAAAAGTTTCCATCTAATTAATTAGAGTATACCACCAACAGGGCCTGCTGACAACGAAAAAAGCTACTCAGGCTCTGCCATGTCGGCAACAATCGCGTCGAGGACCGGTACGAGACGTTTTTTTAACGAATCGTGCAATACTCTTACATCGCTGCTATCGAAATCATGTACGAGGTTAGGAAAATTATGAATGCGTCGTTCAGCGAAGAAATCGTCGCGCAGAATATTATACATCAAAGACAAACCACTCCGTGTCTGCCGGTCATAATAGGCCAGTATCATGTAGGAGCCATTAATAATGCGGACGGCATCGTTCGGACTGACCGTACGCTGCAACCCCTTGTACTGCTCCGGCAGGACATCGTCCCAGGCTACGGTCGTTATCCCCTTATTCATGAGGAGCACGCTGAAGTTATTCTGCCGTTCCACATAATAATCGCGGATTAACGCCGGCAGCCGTCCTTCAACGTTTCGGCGAAAGATGGCAAAATCTTCTGTAATGAATTCCACTAAGGCAAACTCCAGCATGCCAATATCCGTACGGATAAAGAATTCCTCTGTCGCCGCATTGAGCGTCGCCTTGACGGTCCAGCCGTTTTTTTCATTCTCATAGGTAAAGATAAGATAGTCGCTATCAGCACCTTGATCTGAAAGAGGCCGAAATTCCTTCACTAATTTAAAATCTCCCACCTGAGGTGGGAGATTCATTGAGATATTCCATTGTTTGAGTGTTTCAATCAATGTATCATCCATAATACAACTTGGTGCGGTTGGTGGGAGTTGAACCCACACGATCTACGATCACTGCCGCCTGAAGACAGCGCGTCTGCCATTCCGCCACAACCGCATAAAAAAGAAACTAAAAGTTATACAGGGCTTTGTATCTTTCTCGCTTCAACAAAATCATCTTAACATATTCCCGGGTCTCTGTAAAGGGTATTTCTTCAATTTTTTCAAAGTTTTTATCCCAGCCATACTTTTCCATCCATTCGTCGACATGACCGCGTCCTGCATTATATGCTGCCAGGGCCAGAACCGTATTGCCGTCATACTCTTTTAACAAATAGGCGAGATACCACGTACCCATCCGGATATTGGTCTGTACGTCGTTCAGCTGATCAGGCGTAAAATTCTTAATACCCATTTCCTCAGCAATCCATTTCCCCGTGTCCGGCATAATCTGCATGAGACCGCTGGCCCCGCGATGGGACGCTGCGGACTGATTGAATTTGCTTTCTACAAGGATGACTGCTGCCACCAGGGCCGGATCCACATGGTCCTCATAGGCATACTGCCGTACCATGTAATCGTACTGCAAAGGGTATACAATCTTGCGCATTACATCATCTTTCCAGGAGTAAAAATACATAGCTGAAAAGCTTGCCAGACACAGGGCTATAATAATTTTTACCTTCGTATTATTTCTCCGTCTCACAGCTTACTCCTCAGACCAAACCCGGTTTCTTAGTTCATTCCATTCTTTATCTACCTGTTCTTCCGTGCTTTCCAGAGAACCGGTATTGTCGATGACAACCTGAGCCAATGACCGTTTTTCATCTATAGGAAGTTGAGCATGAATGCGCGCCAATGCTTCGCTTTCAGTATATTGATTCCGTGCCATCAGCCGTTTCAGCTGTGCCGCCGGATCCACATACACCAGCCAGACTTCATCAACGTACGAGGTGTATTTTAACTCAAAAAGGAGGGGCATGTCAAGAAAAATCAGGCAATTTTCATCTTTTTTTCTAAAGTGGGCAATTCGTTCCGCCAGCAGTTTATGAATCTGCGGAAAGATAATGCTTTCTAATTCTTTTTTGCGTGCCGGATTTGCAAAAACGATACTGCCGATATAGGCCCGGTCCATCGTGCCGTCCGGCAGTAACGCTTTTTCGCCGAAATGACAGGCAATGTCCGCCAAACATGACGATCCGGGAGCTACGGCTTCCCGGGCCAGAATATCACAGTCAATAATCCAAGCACCACGGGCACGCAGCATGTTTACGACAGTGCTTTTTCCCGTGGCAATCCCACCTGTAAGTCCGATTATACGCATAGTCCTGCCTCCTCACTCTTTATTTTTGGCAAACCGGGCAATAATGGGTGCCCCTGCCGCCTTGTTTTTTATATACGATAGTAGCGCCACAGACCGGGCAAGGCTGTCCTTCCCGGCCATAGACGCGCAGATTTTCTTGATTTTTTCCTTCTTTGCCGCTGCCGTCAATAAAATTAAAAACCGTCGTGCCGCCATTTTCCAGCCCTTCTGTCAGGACCGTGCGGATGGCTTCATACAGGCGCCGGCTCTCCTTGCGGGTCACGCGGCTGCAACGCCGGGACGGACGGATACCCGCCAGAAATAAGGCTTCATCGGCGTAAATGTTGCCCAGTCCGGCCAGACAGGTCTGGTCGAGAAGCAGGGCTTTAATGAGGCGGCGAGACCCATGCACCTGCTGCCACAGATAGTCTGACGTAAAGTCTTCGCTCAGGCCGTCAGGGCCCAAGGAGTCATAGCCTGAAATACCGGTCGGGCCGGCTGCCGGCACAATCCAAAGACAGCCAAAGGTACGCACATCCCCATAGACCAGACGGCCTTCGTTGAGCGTAAAGACGATGCGCGTATATGGCGGCAAGGGTGCCGTCGTATCGCTCTCATAGATCAGACGGCCTGTCATGCGCAGATGTACCAACAGGCGCCACGGGCTGTCCAGCATGAGACTTAAGTATTTGCCACGCCGTGCTACAGCTGTGAAGGTACAGCCCGGCAAGGAAGCAGCAAAGTCTTCTGCCGTCCGGTTGCGGATAAGCCGCGGCAGCTGCACATCTACAGCAGTAATCGACTTTCCTGGCAGGGAAGCTGCCAAATAACGCCGTACTGTTTCCACTTCAGGTAATTCAGGCATACGTCCTCCTACTTCTATTTTGCTTCTTCCCAGTTCGTGCCGTAATGGATATCTACGGTCAGCGGCACTGACAGGGTAACCACATGTTCCATCTTATCGCGCAGAAGCGCTTCTATTTCTCCCCGTTCAGCTGCCGGTACTTCCAGTACCAGTTCATCGTGTACCTGTACGAGCAGACGGCTCTTGAGCCCCCGCTGTTCCAGTTCGCTTTGAACGGCGTTCATAGCCAGCTTGATAATATCAGCGGCACTGCCCTGAATGGGCGTATTCATAGCCGTCCGTTCAGCAAAGGAACGGCGTGTAAAGTTTTTACTGTTGATTTCCGGCAGCTCCCGTATACGGCCAAACATGGTCCGGGCCATACCGCTTTCCCGGGCTTCCGCGACAAGCTGCTCCATATAACCGTGCACGGCACTATAGCGGACAAAGTACGATTCAATATATTCTTTGGCCTGCTGCCGCGTAATAGAAATATTGCGGGCCAGCCCAAAATCACTGATACCGTAAATGATACCAAAATTGACAGCCTTAGCGTGAGACCGCTGTTCCGGCGTAACTTCCGCCAAGGGAATGCCAAAGACTTCCGACGCCGTACGGCGGTGAATGTCCTGTCCCTTCTGAAAACCGTCGATCATGGTCGGATCCTGGGACAAGTGTGCCAACAGGCGCAGTTCGATTTGGGAGTAGTCACCGGAGAGGATGTAATCATAGCCTTCGCCCGGCACAAAGAGGGAGCGTATTTTCCGGCCCTGCTCTGTACGAATAGGAATATTCTGCAGATTCGGATCAGAGCTGCTCAGGCGGCCCGTAGCCGTCACCATCTGGTTGAAGGACGTGTAGATGCGGCCCGTTTCTTGGGAAATGAGCGGTTCCAGCCCTTCCAGGTAGGTGGAAATCAGCTTTTTCAAAGCACGAAACTGCAGTATCTTAGGAATGATCGGGTGCTTATCTGCCAGTTCATCGAGAACAGCCGAGTCAGTCGAATATCCTGTTTTCGTCTTTTTGATAACCGGCAGGCCCAGCTTTTGGAAGAGAATCGTGCCAAGCTGTTTCGTCGAATTGACATTGAATACTTCACCGGCGTCATCATAAATGGCTTCTTCCAAGGCGTCGGCCTGACGGGAAAGATCCTGTTCCATGTCTTCCAGCTTCTGCCGGTCAATAGTGAAGCCGTTCATTTCCATGACGGCCAGGGTATGCAAGAGCGGTACTTCGATTGTCTTATATAAGGAGTCTAAGCCCAATTCCTTGATGGCTGCTTCTGTCTGCGGCCAGAGAGCGGAAAGAAACGCCGCTTCATGAGCCAGGCGCGTGGCTGCCGGCTGGTCCGGGTTGTCCGTAAAGGGTACGGCAAATTTTTCTGACAAATACGTCAGGCCATAGGCGGTACGCGTCGGGTCCAGGAGATATGCTGCCAGAGTCGTATCCTCTAAGGGCAGCTGTGGCGGCGCATAGGCAGAAAGGACCTTTAGCAGGGTCTTACCGTCTGCCGTAATGACCCGGTGGCACTGTGTAAGGCCTTTCATATACGCCGCCAGCTGGTCTTCTGGCACACTGAGGACACCGTCAGGAACGGCCAGGGCCAATTGCTTCAGTTCGGGTACCGGCACAGCAGGCTCATATACCATAGCCACAGCCACGGTCTGGCCGGCCAAGCGTTCGGGCTGCCAGTCTGCCGGATCCAAAAATACCAGTTCAGCCTCTGGCGCTGCC
Organism: Caecibacter sp. AF58-12pH5A; assembly: GCF_027681725.1. Taxonomy (NCBI): domain Bacteria; kingdom Bacillati; phylum Bacillota; class Negativicutes; order Veillonellales; family Veillonellaceae; genus Caecibacter; species Caecibacter sp. AF58-12pH5A. The sequence continues at coordinate 33,685 of NZ_JAQDBC010000004.1, forward strand.
TGCCGGGCAATATGGGAGAACTGTCCCAACGCAGCAAAGCGTTCCAGCAGATTTTTAAAGCCCAGGCTGCGGAACAGTTCCGCCACGTCTTCCTCCCGCGGCTGCGGGACAAATTCAGCCAGGCTGTACGTCAGGGGTACATCACAGCGGATGGTAGCCAGGGATTTCGACAAAAAGGCTTCGTCTTTATGTTCAACGAGTTTTTCCTTCAGCTTCTTACCGCTCACTTCATCAACGTGTTCATACACACCGGCCACAGACTGGAATTGCGTAATGAGCTTCAGTGCCGTCTTTTCGCCGACGCCGGGCACACCGGGAATATTGTCAGCCGTATCCCCCATAAGGGCCTTCATGTCGATGACCTGAGCAGGCGTATAGCCGTACTCCGCCTGCATGACGTCCGGTGTTACAGCGAGCATGTTGGTAATCCCTTTTTTGGTCAGGTGCACCGTCACGTCGTCATCGACGAGCTGCAGTGCATCGCGGTCGCCGGTTACGATATCGATGGAAAGATTTTGTTTTTCCAGTTCCCGCGCCAGCGTACCGATAATGTCATCGCCTTCATAGCCTTCTAACTCAAGAACGCAGATGCCCAGACATTGCAGGGTTTCCCTGATCAGGGCAAACTGCGGCCGCAGTTCATCCGGTGCAGGTTTACGCGTAGCCTTATATTCGGCATACATGTCGTTCCGAAAGGTATGTTTGTCCTTATCGAAGGCCACGGCGATATATTCAGGATCTAATTGTTCATACAACTTCAGCAACATATTTAAGAAGCCATACACGGCATTCGTATAACGGCCCTGGCTGTCCGTCAAAAGCGGCATAGCATAAAAGGCACGATACAAGAGGCTGCTGCCATCGATGATTACTACATTATCTTTCATTGTTTCCTCCTAATGGCGGCTCTTCAGGATGGCTTTGATGACACTATAGGCGACATACACGACGCCGGCTGCCACGAGGTATGGCAGCGCCAGAATCAAAAAGCCCAGGGCACTTACGACGATGGCTAAGAGGCAAAAGACAATAAAGCCTATAGCCAGCTTAATGCGCAAAGGCATGCCATTCGATACATACACATGGATGCGGGATGTTTCGTCTTCCCTTTCATTCGTATTATACGTAGAACCATCTTCGTTGATGGTTTTTCCTTTAAAATTATCCCGTTCTTCTTCGGACATGACGGTAGCGCCGCGGGCCTCTGCTTCGGCCCGGTGGCAGCGTTCGCACAAGCCGTCCGGGTATACCGCTTCATTTTCACAATAGCGACATTTCATAGTGATCCTCCTTGCGGTGAATGATAGCTACATTCGTTTATTATAGCATGGATCGGTTCGTTCGGCTATGATCGCCCCTTTGAAAAGACCTCCCGGACGGGCTCCATCCGGGAGGTTTTCGCTTATCTGCGGTCTTTCATACGCCGTTCTATATCGCGCTTGGCTTCCTTTTCTGCCAGGGCCTGGCGCTTGTCATATAATTTCTTGCCGCTGGCCAGGGCTACGGTAACCTTGACACGGCCTTTCTTGAAATACAGGTTAAGCGGAATTAACGTGTATCCCTTTTCCCGTATTTTTCCAAAAAGCTTCAGTATTTCGTACTTATGCATGAGGAGCTTGCGTGTCCGCAAGGGATCGTGGTTAAAGCGATTCCCCTGTTCATACGGGCTAATATGCATACCGACGAGGAGGAGCTCACCGTTTTCAATACGGCAAAAGCTGTCCTTCAGGTTGACCTTTCCCTGACGCAGGGACTTGACCTCTGTCCCTGTAAGGGCAATACCGGCTTCAAATGTTTCGTGAATAAAGTAATCATGGCGGGCCTTGCGGTTATCCGTAATATATTTCACTCCGCCTTCTGGTTTAGCCAAATTCTATTCCTCCTACTTCTTGCCTGCCCGGCCGCCTTTGTGGGACTTTTTCTTTCCCTTATGGCCACCCTTCTTGGCAGTGCTCGTCTTTTTTTCTTTTTTATCTTTCTTACCTTTTTTCTTCTTCTTCCCGGATCCGTACTTGGCATCTTTACTTTCCTGCCACGACGGCTGTTTCCGTTCCCGGCTGCCGCTGCGATGGTGCCGCCGTTCGGCACTGGCTGCCAGGATTTTTTGCAGATCCTCCAAGGATTCTACGCGGCCCGGTACAAAGTCAATCTCACATTTTTCCAAATTGACATTGGCCAGCGTTACTTCCAGCGGATCGCCTAAGCGGTATACATGGCCGCCAAAGAGTCCCCGCATGGTATATGTATTTTCATCAAATTCATAGGTATCGTCTGTCAGGAGGGAAATGTGGATCAGGCCTTCAATGCCATTTTCCAGGCCCACGAAAAGGCCAAAAGACGTAATCCCCGTAATGTGGGCGTCAAAGGGCTGGCCTACGAAAGGCACCATGTATTCGGCTTTCTTCAGGTCGTCTGTTTCCCGTTCGGCTTCAACGGCTACACGTTCCCGCGTGCTCGCCTGTATAGACGCCTGCGTGTGGTATGCCAACGACTGTTCTGCTTCCTGTTCCTTCAGCTTGCCGCGCCGCTTGGTCTGGCGGATCAGGCGGTGTACCATGAGATCGGGATAGCGGCGGATAGGCGATGTAAAATGGGTATAGCATTCCGACGCCAGGCCAAAGTGCCCGGCATTGACAGTGGAGTACTTCGCCTGCTGCATAGACCGCAAAGCAATGGTCTGAACGATCAGTTCGGCCTCTGTGCCCTTCGATTTTTCAATGAGCCGCTGGAAATCGGCCGGTTTGACTTCGTCGTCCTTCGGTACGGGCAGGTTAAAGCTCGAGAGGACGGTCCGCATCATTTCCAGCCGTTCCGGATCAGGCACTTCATGGATCCGGTACACAGACGGATTTTCGCTGTCCCGCAAGTAGCAGGCTACTGTTTCGTTGGCAATGAGCATACTTTCTTCGACAATCTGTTCCGCCAAGGAGCGGTCCCGTTTTTCTAAACGCAAAGGTTTTCCTTCCGGATCGAGGATAATCTTGTATTCCGGGAAATCGAAGTCGATAGCGCCGCGCCGCATGCGCATATTCTTCAGAATTTGTGTAACCTCTTTCAGGTCTTCCAGCATGGGCATAAATGGCTGCAGGTCATCGGGAATAATCCCGTTTAAGAGGGCATTTTTGATTTCATGATAGTTGCAGCGCCGTTTGACGCGGATCACTGCTGGAGCAATCTCGTAGTTTACGACCTTGCCCTGGTGGTCGATTTCCATGACACAGGTCATAGAGTACCGGTCTTCGCCTGCATTGAGGCTGCAGATGCCGTTAGAAAGAACCGTCGGCAGCATAGGGATGACCCGGTCGACGAGGTAGACGCTCGTACCACGGGTATAGGCTTCCTGATCGATGGCCGAGTTGGGTTTGACGTACCAGCTGACATCGGCAATATAGACGCCTAAGCGGAAATTACCGTTTGGCAGGCGAACGACATCAATGGCATCGTCCAGATCCTTGGCATCTTCACTGTCAATCGTAATCAGGTTGCGGTCGCGATAATCCTTGCGGTCTTCCGTTACGGTCACCTGTGTATTAATACGGTTTGCCTCTTCCAGGACCGCATCAGGAAAGGCAAAGGGCAGACCGTGACGGGCCATGATCACCTTAATATCCAAATCCTTATCGCCATCGTAGCCTAAGATTTCTGTAATTTCTCCTTCTGCCTTGCGGCCTGCTTCAGGCCAGCGGGTAATGTGTACGAGGACGCGGGCACTGCTGCGGGCATCCTTCGTCTTGTCGAGAGGCACATAAATATCTTCCCGCAGCCGTTCGTCATCAGGCGTAACAAAGCCGCAGGTCTTTTGCCGGTCGTACGTGCCGACAATATCCGTATTAACCCGTTCTACGATACGGATAATTTCCCCTTCCTGGCGATGGCCGCGGCTGTTTTGAATGAGCCGCACTTCTACCTTGTCATTATTCATGGCTGTGTGGCGATTGGCTTCGGCAATATATACATCGTCCTGCAAATCGTCCGTTAGGACAAAGCCAAAATTCGGTGTATATCCTTTATATATACCTGTAATACTTGCAATTCCTGCATCCCGTTTAACGGCTAAATATCGTTCACCAGCTACTCTCATAAGAATCCCACTCCTTACCAGTTCATCAAAAACTGTAAACAGCAGCGCCAGCTTATCACCTTTAATTTCTAATTGTTCCGCGCAATCTTCCACAGTAGCGCCTTCTGTGGTTTCACTGCATATATTTATTATATCATGTGTCAACTGTTTATCCATTACTGTCTCCTGCATTTTCTACATTTTGTTATGTTTTCCGTTACACCCGTGCTGTGAAAAAAAGCCTGCGGCACTTGCCGCAGGCCCTTACTTCTTCTTAATATGTGTTCATCAGCCGCCCTAAGATGAGCGTACAAATAGCAAACGCAATGGACAAGATAATTGTTAATTTAGATAACAGGGCATCCATACCACGGGCTCTGCTGCCAAACAAATCTTCTGCGCCGCCGCCAAAGCCGGCACCCATACCCTGAGTTTTGCTCTTTTGCGCAACTACAACGCCAATGATCAGCAGTGATAAAATAACTACGACAACTTCTAATACGGTAGTAATCACAATAATCCTCCTTACACAGCACACTTAACGTTACTATTGTACACTTATTTTCCATTCCTATCAATAGGCTGTGTTCCATTATTTTCTTTATCCCGCATTTCCAAGTACTGTCCCAGTTTCCGTTTAACGCGCTGCAGGGCATTATCGATAGATTTTACATGACGATGCAGTTCCTGGGATATTTCATTATAGGACTTGCCCTCTAAATACGCCGTCAACACCTGCCATTCCAGATTGCTGAGAACCTTGTTCATCTTCAGTTCCATATCAGCCATGTTTTCACGGCTGATAATCAGTTCCTCCGGGTCTGTCACCTGAACGCCTGTAACGATATCCTGCAGTGTCCGGTCTGATTCGTCCTCATAAATAGGCTTGTTTAATGACACATACGAATTGAGCGGAATATGCTTTTGCCGGGTAGCCGTTTTGATGGCTGTGATGATCTGTCGTGTTATGCACAGGTCCGCAAAGGCCCGGAAGGACGTTTGTTTATCACTGCGGAAGTCTCGCGTCGCCTTATAAAGGCCAATCATGCCTTCCTGAATGATATCTTCTTTGTCGGCCCCGATCAGAAAATACGAACGTGCCTTAGCCTTGACGAAATTGCGGTACTTCTGCACGATATATTCCGTTGCTTCCTGATCGTGCTCTGTCTGGGCCAGGCTGACGATTTCTTCATCTGTCAGGTCATAAAAGCGATCCTTATTCTGTTTAGTTGCACGTTCCTCCAACGCCATGACATCATTCCTCTATCATTTTTTTGATCTGCGTATTTTTTCCAGCTTTTGCAGCACCTCGTCATTTTGTACGTGACTGACGACTTCATTGCGGCTGTGTGTTTCACTCAACACGTTTTGCCGCTCATAGCTTTTCAATTCCTTCCGTGCCCGTTCTACGTCATCTGCCAATTCCCGTGCAGGAATACAGTAGGCACCGGTACCGAGAATCTGATTTTGTTCAGACCCGTCGGACGTAGCCACATAAATGCTGCGGTGCTCATGCCGATGTTCATATACGAGTTTTTCTATACGGCTGTCAGCCGTCTCTTCTTTATCCGTAAAAATAATTGTACAGTCCTTGCCAACGTTCATGCTCTTAGCCGATTCTTCTGTATACATAGCATCAAACACAAGAATCAGCTCATAGCCCTTCGCTTTGCCGTAGCTGGCCAGGATATCGATAAGCCGTTCCTGGGCGTGTTCCAGCGACTGGTTAGCCAGGCTTTTCAAGGATTTCCAGGCAAAGATAATATTGTAGCCATCGACGACGAGTAAATCTTTCATTTTGAGGTCACCGCCTGACGCTGGCGAACCACTTCGTACATCAAAAGGGCTGCCGCGACAGACGCATTCAGCGAATTGATGTGACCGAACATAGGAATTTGTACCAGTGCATCACACGTTTCTTTTACCAGGCGGGATATGCCCTTTCCTTCACTGCCAATAACCAGGACAATCGGTTCAGTAAGCGAACTATGGAAATAATCCGTTTCTCCATCCATATCGGCACCGATTACCCAAAAGCCCCGTTTTTTTAGGCGATTCAGCAGCTGCACGCTGTTGCCAATAGGTACGATGGGCATGTATTCGATGGCGCCGGCACTGGTTTTACCGACTGTTTCATTCAATGGGGCACTGCGCCTTTTAGGCACGAGAATAGCGTGCGCCCCGGCACATTCGGCAGTCCGGATGATGGCACCCAGGTTGTGAACATCTTCAATGCCATCGAGGAGAACCAGGAACGGTACCTCCCCTTTTTCAGCAACGCCAGCCAGGACCTCCGTCAGGTCGGCAAAGGAAACGGCCGCACCAAAGGCAACGACACCCTGGTGGCGGCCATCCGGAACGAGATGGTGCAATACCTTGGACGGTACCGTTTCTACGAGAATATCCCGTTCCCTGGCATATTCTTTAATCCGCAATAAAGGGGCTGCCGTATTACCGGCAGCAATGTAAATTTTCGAAATAGAACGGCCTGCCTGCAAGGCTTCCCACACGCTGTTACGGCCGATAATTATACTTTCTTCACTCATTGTTACTCCTTAGCGCCATGCGCTGCGCGGCAATAGTCCCGCGTATACTGACAGATTCGTTCCATCACCTCAGCTAACCGTTCCTGCTGTTTGGAAAGGACCAGGTATCCTACGAGTGCTTCCAGAGCAGTACTGTCATGATACTCGGCAACAGAAGCGCTTTTGGGCGTCTGCGAATAGGCGTTGCGTGCCCGCTGGCAGACAGCGGCTTCCTGCTCTTGAAGCTGGTCTTTCAGCTGCCGGTATACAGCAGCCTGTACACGGGCTGAAACAAATTCCGCCGCCAGCGTATGCATTACTTGTACGTTCGGAATTCCCAGGGCGACGAGCTGGCGCCGCATATACTGGGCATACCAGGCATCGCCGACAAAGGCCAGGGAAATAGGGTCCAGCTGGGCTGTCTCTACACAGGGAACGTCTAAGCGTTCCCCCTTGGCAAAGGCAGCGTAGCTTTTTGCTTTTAAGGCTTGCAATGCTTTAAATTTCACTTTTTCCAACGCGCTCCCTGCGGCGAGTCTTCTACAGTAATACCAAGAGCCGCCAATTTATCACGGATGGCATCGGCCAGGGCATACTGCTTCTGGGCCCGGCATTCCTGACGGACTTCGAGGATGACGTTCATGAGATCATCGAAATCCTTATTGCTCGTTTCGTTTTTGCGGCCGGTCCAACGGTCTTCGAGAATCCCCAAAATATCGGTCATGGTCTTGAAAATACGTTTGACTTCCGACATGACAGCCGAATCGACAGGCACGTTCTTAGTAAGAACGGCATCTTTATAAATATTGACCTTCTTAGCCAGTTCAAACATAGCTGCGCTGGCCAGAGCCGTATTGAAGTCATCGCACATGGCTTCTTCGAAGTTTTCTTCTACAGCCTGGGCATCCTTAAGGAGCTGGGCAGACGTTTCCGATTTAGCGCCGGCCGGCATCGCCAGGAGTTCCAATACGTTGTCAATGGACGTGCCCAGCCGTTCCAGACTGCGCGTCATTTCTTCCAGCCGTTCGTCGCTGAAGTCCAAGGGGCTGCGGTAGTGGTTAGAAATGAGGAAGTACCGCAAAGCGTCAGGGCTGTAATGAGCCAGTACGTCTTTCACCAGGAAGAAATTGTTCAAGGACTTGCTCATCTTTTCCGAGTTAATCGTAATGAAGCCGTTATGGAGCCAGTATTTGACCATGGGCTTCTTGCCTGTGTAAGCTTCGGACTGGGCAATTTCATTTTCATGATGCGGGAAGATGAGATCGCTGCCGCCGCCGTGGAAATCAAAGGTATCGCCCAGGTATTTATTGCTCATCGTCGAGCATTCAATATGCCAGCCCGGCCGGCCGGGACCCCAGGGGCTGTCCCACGACGGTTCGCCCGGCTTTGCCCCTTTCCAAAGGGCAAAGTCCATAGGATTATCTTTTCTGTCGTCTACTTCGATACGGGCGCCAGCCATCATATCATCGAGAGAACGGCCGCTCAATTCGCCGTAGTCCTTAAACTGTTCGACACGATAATAGACATCGTGATCGATGACGTAGGCATAGCCTTTATCGATTAATTTCTGTACCATGTTGATGATTTCCGGTATGTGTTCGGAAACGCGCGGGTATTTATCGGCCCGGCGTACGTGCAGGGCGTCCATGACTTCAAAATACGAGGCAATATACCGGTTAGCAATCGTATCCCACGTTACGCCTTCCCCATTAGCGGCATTGATAATCTTATCGTCTACGTCCGTGAAGTTCTGAATATGTGTGACTTCATAGCCCAAGTGTTCCAAATAGCGTTTAATGACATCCCACGTTACGAAGGGACGGGCATTCCCCATGTGGGAATGGTTGTACGGCGTAATACCGCAGACATATATTTTTACCTGTCCCGGCGTAACCGGTACAAATGTTTCTTTGCGACGGGTTAGTGTGTTGTACACTTTTAATTCTCTCATCATAGGCCTCCTAAATTTCAATACAAAAAGCCGCCGTCCCTAGACAGAGACGGTGGCCCGTGGTTCCACTCTGCTTTATGGCATCTGGCCATAATCTCGACGCAGATAACGGCTGCTTCCGGACCAGGATACTCCATACTTCACCTGATCTGCTCACAAAGGCAACTCTGTAATTTCACCGTCTGGCCCGGTTCTCAGCTAATGCCCGACCTCTCTGTAGCGTTCCCTTACAGATTATTTTGATCATTGCATTTACATATTTTATACAAATGATATTTATTATTAAATATCATTTGTAGTTAAATGATACTCAATAAATGGCAATCTGTCAAGACGATACACCGCCTTTTTGCCCTTTGTACCGGCCTAGTCTTCGTCCGGCTTTTCCCACACCATGTCGGGCCGGTCCCACGCATCCGGCGTTTCCTCATCGTCTATTTCCGTGTCTGCGCGCAGTTTATCTTCCAGACTGCGTTGCAGCTGCTGAAAAAGCGGGTAATACGCCGATGCCGCAGCAGCTTCGATGCCTTCATAGTATTCACGGCACGGTGTATCTGCCAAAAGGAGGCGGTACGGTGGCAGCGGAATGCCAAAGATAGGGGATACATCCCGCTCTTCGATGGCATCGAGAAGGCTGAAATCGGTCACGCGGAAGGTTAGCTTGTCATCGAGGGTCGTACAATGGATGTACGTATAGACCCCGTCGCCTTCACGCACTTCGAGTTCTCCATCCAGCACCAGGTGCCGTCCTTCGATGATACGGGCCGCGTAGTTACGCGCCAATACTTCTCGTGCTGCCCCGTACGTCACAGCAATCGTCTCCTTTCAAACTATGTGTCAGGCGTTGATCAAGCCACTGGCCTCTAAGCGGTTCAAGACTTTATCGCGGCCCATGAGAGCAACGATGACGTTCAGATCCGGACCGTGCATGACGCCCGTTACGGCCACACGGATTGGCATGTAGACAAATTTGCCTTTTACTTTCAGGCCCTTCTGAATCTTTTTGAAGAGCGGCTGTACCGTATCCGGCGTCACTTCATCAAGGGCTTTCAGTTCCTGGTAGAACATGGTAAGAACGGAAGAGGCCGTTTCTTCTTTAAGGACGGCTGCCGTTTCTTCATTTTCCGGTGCGAAGTCGTCCGTAAAGAAAACCTTGACGGCATCGACGATCTGGGCACCATACTGTACGTGTTCCCGCATGGCGGCGCAAAGGTGTTTCAGCCACTGCAGGTCTTCTGCCGACGGCTGGGCCGCTGCATAGCCGGCCTGCTGCAAGTGGGGCAGACAGAGTTCCAGGAGCTGGTCTTCATCGAGTTCCTTCATATAGTGGAAATTGATCCAGTTCAATTTTTCAATATCAAATACGGCCGGATTTTTTGCAACGCGGTCGAGACTGAACTGCTGGCACAATTCTTCCATCGTAAAGATTTCCTGATCGCTGTCCGGCGTCCAGCCGAGGAGAGCCAGGAAGTTATCAATAGCGGCCGGTAAATAGCCCAGGTCGCGATACTGCTGTACACTCGTGGCACCGTGACGCTTGCTCATCTTTTTCTTATCTTTACCCAGGATTAAGGACACGTGTGCAAAAGTCGGTACAGGAAAACCAAAGGCATGATAAAGGACAAGCTGACGCGGTGTATTCGACAGATGTTCTTCTGCCCGTACGACATGGGTAATGTGCATGAGTGCATCGTCGAGTACGACGCAGTAGTTGTATACAGGAATGCCATCGGATTTGACAATAACGAAATCGCCGACTTTATTGGAGTCGAAAGAAACGTGACCCCGTACGAGGTCATCAAATTCCAGGGTTTCATTCTTTGGTGTCTTGACGCGGATAACATAGGGACGACCTTCGGCCAGATACTGCTGTACCGTTTCCGGTGCAAGGTTCGCACATTTGCCGGAATAGACCGGCGTTTCGCCCTGAGCCATTTGAGCTTCTTTTTCGGCTTCCAGTTCTTCCGGTGTGCAGAAGCAATAATAGGCTTTGCCTTCAGCCAGGAGCTGGTCCGTGTATTTTTTATAGAGATCCAGCCGTTCCATCTGACGGTACGGGCCGTTAGGACCGCCTACGTCAATGCCTTCATCCCAGTTAATGCCCAGCCATTTCAGGGCATCCTTAATATTTTCTTCCGATTCGCGCGTCGAACGTTTCTGGTCCGTATCTTCGATCCGGACGACAAACGTGCCACCTGTATGCTTGGCAAGCAGGTAGTTAAAGAGAGCCGAGCGGGCACCGCCAATATGAAACGGACCGGTCGGGCTCGGAGCAAAACGAACGCGTACTTCATTAGACATGAAAAATTCCTCCCATAAATCAGGTTAATTGCGATATTTTATGACCATAGCCGCAGCCTGGGCTGCCATCCCTTCCTGGCGGCCTACAAAGCCCAAATGTTCCGTCGTCGTAGCCTTGACAGACACGGCTTGGGGACTGATTTGCAGGGCTTCTGCCAAATTTTTTGTCATCTGCTCTACATATGGCTTAATTTTGGGCTGCTGTGCTAACAATGTTACATCAATATTGACGATACGGCAACTGTTTTCAATCAGGATCTGCCGTACCTTCTCTAACAAGACGATGCTGGAAATGCCAGCGTACGCCGGATCGTTATCAGGAAAATAGGTACCAATATCCTTTAAGCCCGCTGCCCCCAGCAAGGCATCCATGGCGGCGTGGACGAGAACATCGGCATCGGAATGACCGGCTAGTCCCTGTTCATAAGGCACGTGGACGCCGCCTAAAATAAGGGGCCGGCCGCTCGACAGCTGATGCACGTCATAGCCACTGCCAACGCGGTGTTCTGACGGGCCGGTCATGTAGAATTCCATAATCGGCACATCATCCATGGTCGTTACCTTACGGTTCCGTTCATCGCCCTGAAGGACTACAATAGCCTCCCCCATGGCTTCTGCCAGCGAGGCATCGTCTGTACCGGAAATATGATGTTCCTTGGCATAGCGATGCGCCTCCAAGAGGGTCTGCCGCCGGAATATCTGCGGCGTCTGAACGGCTATGAGCCGGCTCCGTTCCAGCGTGCGGACTTTTTGCAGCCCCCATGCGTTGGCATGTTCCCGCTCTTTTACCGTATCCTTGACGGGAATGGCATAGACAGCTACATTCGCATCACCCATGGCAGCCAGGGCATTGTCAAACCATTCCGGGCCGGCCAGGGGACGCGAACCATCGTGAACCATGACGATATCCGTGTCTGCAGCGGTCTCTCTGAGTCCGTTATAAACGGAATCCTCCCGTTCTGCGCCGCCTAAGGCGTAGCGTACGGATACAGACGGATGCAGACTCTCAACAATAGCCCTAATATCTTCCCGGTCCCGTTCAGCTATGACGAGAACAACCTCACTGACACACGTGGCAGCAAAAACGTGCTGCAGTGTATACGTGAGGACAGGTTTGCCGCAGAGGGGAAAAAACAATTTATTGCGTTCATACCCAAAGCGCCGACCGGAACCGGCTGCTACTATGATGACAGATACTTTCAATACGTTCACCTACTCGTTTGCGATTTTTACGAATATCATGCGGCCTGCAGACGTCTGCAGGGCTGACGTGACGACAACAGGCACGGTCGTGCCGATATGACGCTGGCCGTTTTCGACGACGATCATCGTGCCGTCGTCGAGATAGCCTACGCCCTGGTTATTTTCTTTCCCGGCTTTCACGACGAGGACATTCATCTGTTCTCCCGGAATGAGAGCCGGCTTCAAGGCATTTGCCAGGTCATTAATATTGAGGACGACAACACCCTGCAAGGCAGCCACCTTGTTCAGGTTATAGTCATTGGTCACAACCTTGGCGTGTATTTTACGGCCCAGGCGTACCAGCTTGGAGTCTACCCCCTGGACATCATCAAAATCATCATTGATAATGCGTACTTCTACGTAATTATCTTCCTGCATCTGCTTGAGAATATCGAGGCCACGGCGGCCTTTATTACGCTTAAGCAGGTCCGACGAGTCGGCAATGAGCTGCAGCTCTTCCAGGACAAATACCGGTACCAGTAAAGGTCCTTCAAGAAAACCGGTGCTGCAGATTTCTGCAATACGGCCATCGATAATCGAGCTCGTATCGAGCAATTTACCGGAGAATTCATCACGTTTCCGTTCTTTCTCCTTTTCCTTGCCCTGTTTATTTAACCGCAGCATACCTACGAGGCCGGCAATTTCCGTCTTCTTGCGGACAGCAATACTCATGCCGGCATAGCCAAAGATGATACTGAAGACAATAGGCCCATACGCACCAATAATAGGCAGCCGTGAGAACGCAAGTCCTATTAAATTAGCAATGATAAGTCCAAAAAGCAATCCCAGCGTTCCGATCAGCAAGTCCTGACTAGAAAAGTCGCTCAGGCCATTTTCCATGCGCTGGATTACGCGCCACACCAAGCCCAAAATCAGCGGCGAAAGGATATAGCCCAAAAGGGTTCCCAGGAGAGCTCCCAAAATGTACGTAATGATAGCCATTAAGGTCGTACCAAAAATACCTACACGGGAAAACTTGCTTTCAATTTCAGCGCTGAAAAACGGTGTAGAAACCAGCTGATCTGCCAGGAGCACAAAGACGATGGCCAGGATCAGCATAATCGCGCCCTTCATGATATTGTCCGCAATATTGCGGCCGTTGAGCCTCTTGTGTTCACCTGTCTTCTTTTCTGTCGTATCGGTCATATTTTTATCTTCCATACGATTCACCCCCTTTCCGGTCATCAAGAATACCATCCTTGATTATGATTCATAATCATACCATACTTTGTACCAATGTACCACGTTTTCGAAAAAACTGTAACAAAGCCTATACATAAAGAAGCAGCTCTGCATCATCTACCTTTGCAAAGCTGCTCTTCAGACCTTTTCGATACTGATGGCAGTTACAGCTGCGCAGTTCCTGCTTGCGGCATAAGTGAACGTGCCTGTGCCGGTTTGTCCTGTCCTGTATTGGACTGTACCGGACCGGTACGTACAGGCTGCGGAGCTGCCGGCGTAATCTTCGTCGTAACCGGTTCAATAGCGCCATGGGAATTGACAACATACCCTGGCCGGGCAAGGACCGGTTCCGTCCGGCCATCAGGCAGGACACGGTAGCCCTGGTGATACGTCACAGGACCGGCCGGACTCAAGACAGTCGTACTGGTACGGCTGGCAGAAGAAGGACTTTGATAAAAAGCGAACGCACTAGTGCCACCAAGCAGGGCCACCAGGGCCGTTGCGACACATACGTGCTTGCCAGTGCGGACAAGAAACATTAGCTTTTCCCCCTTTCCTCTCCATGCTATCAGTATAACACATTCTAACCCCATCATGGGACCGTAAACTTTAAACTTTTTATTATTTATTCTGTAAAAGCTGCCGTAATAGCGTCACGCAAGGTCTTTACGCCAATAATGCGGCACTGGGGAAACTCTGTTTCCTTTATTTCTGTAAGATTTCCCTTGGGAATAATAAAACGGGTAAAGCCCATCTTGGCTGCTTCCCGCAGGCGGCGCTGCACCTGAGACACGCGGCGTATATCGCCGGTGAGCCCGACCTCGCCCATGACCACCGTATGCTCTTCCAGAGATAAATCCCTGAAGCTCGACACGACGGCCAGGGAAATAGGCAGATCAGCGGCAGTTTCCGTAATTTTTAAGCCGCCAATGACGTTAATATAGACATCCTGCTGGCTCAGGTTAAGACCGACCCGTTTTTCCAGAACGGCCAGCAGGATGATCAGCCGGTTATAATCCATTCCCGATGCGGTCCGCCTGGGAACCGCAAAAACGGAGTGGGTCGTGAGCGCCTGGATTTCACCCAGCATAGGCCGCTGCCCATCGAGGACGGCGGCAATGGCAGAGCCGGCCTGTTGGGCCGCCCGTTCTGCCAAGAGCAGCTGCGACGGATTGGCCAGCTCAGACAATCCGTCTTCGGTCATCGTAAACAGGCCCGATTCATTGGTCGAGCCAAAGCGGTTCTTAATGCTGCGCAAAATACGGAACTGGTACTGACGGTCTCCTTCAAAATAGAGGACTGTATCTACCATATGCTCCATCATGCGCGGCCCGGCAATGGTTCCTTCCTTGGTCACGTGACCGATGACGATGACCGGCACATTGCTTTGCTTGGCAAAGTTCATGAGCCGGCCCGTGCCTTCGCGGATTTGGCTCATACTGCCGGGGGCCCCGTCGCATTCCTGGCAGTAAACGGTTTGGATGGAATCGACGATCAGCAAGCGCGGCCGGCGCCGTTCTGCTTCCTGCAGCACAGCATCCAGGGACGTATCTGCCTGAATCAGCAGGCCCGGCGCCGTCACACCCAGGCGGTCGGCCCGCAGCTTAATCTGGCCGGCCGATTCTTCGCCTGAACAATAGAGCACGTCGCCGTCCTTCCCCACCGCTGCTGCCACCTGCAAGACCAGCGTCGATTTACCGATGCCGGGATCGCCACTGAGCAGGATCAGTGCCCCCGGTACGATACCGCCGCCGAGAACGCGGTCTACTTCACCAATCCCCGTGCCAATGCGGTTCATGCTCTCCATGGCAATTTCATGCAGCTGTCTGGGCCGTACGTCCTGACCGCTGCGCTGCAGGCTCGCTGCCTGCCTTGGAGCTTCAGGACGCACCGTTTCCTCGGCCATCGTATTCCATTCACCGCACTGCGGACAGCGTCCCAGCCAACGGCTGGAAACGCTGCCACAATTCGTACATACATACCGTGATTTAATTTTGGCCATAGCTTACTCCGCCTGCGTCGTAAAGACGAGTTCCTTTTTGTCTTTACTGTCTACATAGACGTGGCTTCCCTTTTTCAGGCTGCCACTGAGGAGCATTTCTGAAATCGGGTCTTCCACAAGCTTTTGGATGGCCCGTTTGAGCGGCCGGGCGCCAAAGGCAAAATCAGTACCTTTATCGACCAGGACGTCGTCGGCATTTTCTGTCCATTCCATTTGAATCCCTTTTTCATCCAAGCGCCGGTTCAGTTCCTGCAGCATAATAGCGACGATGCGCCGCAGGTCTGCCTGGCCCAGCGGTTTGAAAATCTGTATTTCATCGATACGGTTGAGGAATTCCGGACGGAAGAAACGGCGGACGTCTTCCATAATTTCCTTCTTGGCTTCCTGGAAATCCCGTTCCTTATTTTCCTTTTCATGACCGGCTGCAGCAAAGCCCATGACCGGTGCTTCCGGTTTCAGGTGCTGTGCGCCCAGGTTACTGGTCATGATGATGACGGTATTGCAGAAGTCGACACTTCTGCCTTGAGAGTCAGTAAGGCGTCCGTCATCGAGGACCTGTAAGAGGAGGTTGAAGAAATCCGGTGCTGCCTTTTCGACTTCATCAAAGAGGATAACACTGTACGGTTTTTCCCGTACGGCATCGGTCAGCTGGCCGCCTTCTTCATAGCCTACATAGCCCGGAGGCGCGCCGACGAGGCGGGAAACGCTGTATTTTTCCAAATATTCACTCATATCAATACGGATCATAGCGTCTTCACTGCCAAAGAGCTGCCGTGCCAGCGTACGGGCCAATTCCGTCTTGCCAACCCCGCTCGGTCCCAGGAAGAGGAACGAGCCAATTGGCCGGTTGGCGTCCTTCAGGCCTGCCCTGGCCCGGCGCACAGCCTTGGCAACGGCAGAAACGGCTTCATCCTGGCTGATAACGCGCTTATGCAGTTCTTCTTCCAAATGGAGCAGGCGGTGCGATTCCGTTTCCGTCAGCTGGCGGACAGGAATCCCTGTCCATTGGGCTACGACGTCAGCAATGTCATCTTCCGTAACGACCAGGCGGGCATCATCCTGCTGCTTCCGTTCCTTCTGCATGCTTTCCAGCTGTTCTGATAGTTGTTTGCCTTCGTCACGCAGGGAGGCGCAACGTTCAAAATCTTCACTGGCCAGGGCGGCTTCCTTTTCTTTGCGGATATCCGCCAGTTTCTGTTCAAGCTGCTTCACTTCGTCTGTCGGCGAATACACCTTCATGCGTACCTTAGCCGCCGCTTCATCCATGACGTCAATAGCTTTATCCGGCAAATAGCGGTCAGAAATGTAACGGGCTGAAAGGGTTACGGCACTGCGCACAGCTTCGTCTGTAATGCGTGCCTTGTGGAAAGCTTCATAGCGGTCGCGCAAGCCAAAGAGAATCTGTATAGCATCTGCCTGGGACGGTTCGCCTACGAGGACAGGCTGGAAACGGCGGGCCAGAGCCATATCCTTTTCAATATGTTTCTTATATTCATCAATGGTCGTAGCGCCAATGCACTGCAGTTCACCACGGGCCAAGGCGGGCTTGAGAATATTGGCTGCATCCATAGAACCTTCGACGGCACCGGCACCGATAAGCTGATGGAGCTCGTCAATAAAGAGGATGACCGTCGGATCGTTGCGAATAGCTTCAATAACCTTTTTGATACGTTCTTCAAATTCACCGCGATATTTTGTGCCGGCAACGAGGCTGGCCATATCGAGGGAAAAGATACGTTTCCCCGCCAAAATATCCGGTACAGTGCCATTAATAATGCGCTGGGCCAGGCCTTCGGCAATAGCCGTCTTGCCTACGCCCGGTGCACCAATGAGGACCGGATTGTTTTTCGTCCGGCGGCTTAGGATCTGAATGACCCTGTCGATTTCATTTTCCCGGCCAATTACCGGATCGATTTTTCCCTGCCGTGCCAGTTCATTTAAGTCACGGCCAAAGGAATTCAAATCCACCTTCCCCTGGCCAGAACCATCGTCACCGGCATCTTCCATTTCCATGCCTGTCATTTCGGCCAGACGGCGCATGACCTGCTGGGGATCGATATCCATCGATTCCAGGATCTGCCAGGCCCGGCCGTTTTCATCGAGGAGCAGTCCGGCCAGCAGCTGGGCCGTACCCACGTAGTTTTGGCCCAGGCGGTTCGCTTCGGCTACAGCTAATTCTAAGGCCCGTTTCGTACTTGGCAGGAGCGCCGTTTCCCCGTCATTCCGGGGCTGCGGAGCGGCCAGCTTTTCAATAGCGCGGACAACATTTTCCGGCGTCAGGCCCAGCTGCGACAAGAGCTGTCCGGCTACGCCTTCTTTATTGAGCACGAGTCCCAGCAGGATATGCTCTGTGCCGACATAGTTATGTTCCAGCCGTTGTGCCGACTGCTGTGCATATTGCAAGACGTGCTGCGCATTATTCGTAAATCTATTGTACATGGTTATTCACATCCTTATAGAGAAAACACAACGTCCCTCTTCCCTGTTTCAGATGGTACCTCGTTATACGGCATAGGTACGCAAAAGCTGCCGCAGGGTCTGAGCCCGTTGTAAATCCAATTCTTCCCCATTCAATTCCCGGCCGGCCTGGTATTGCAAACACCCCGGTCCGGCAGCAGTCAATAAGGCCGGATAGGCCTGGGGCCGTTCTTGTATCACGCCCAGATCGATAGCCAGGCGGAAATCACTTAACAATTCGACAGCTTCATCGAGCTGCATCATCCAGGCCTGGGAAAGAACACCATAGTTGCGGAAAAGGCGGTCTTTCATGGCGTTTTGGTTATGCGTCCATAAGAGACTGCGGCAGTTTCGTTCTTCCTGTACGATCTGGCCGACAATTTTTTTCATCTGTTTGAGAATATCTTCTTCAGAAATGCCCAGTGTTACCTGATTGGTCACTTGGAAAAGATTGCCAATGTATTCATTTCGTTCGCTGTAAAGGCCGCAAATGGCAAAGCCCAGCTTCGTAATGACCTGAACGATACGGTTCAACCGTTTCATCATGACCAGACCAGGCAGGTGCAGTGTCACACCGGCGACAAGGCCCGTACCGGTCAGGGAAGGGCTGGCTGTCAAATAGCCGAAATCATCGCGGAAGGCAAAGTTCAGCTTGCTTTCGAGGGTATCATCAATTTGTGAAGCCTCATCCCACACCTGTTCAAGCTGTAAGCCCGGCGCTGCGGTCTGAATGCAAAAGTGATCATCTTCATTAATTAAGACCGATACGGCACCATCCTGGCGTACCATGACGCCTCGCTGGGCCGGTATCTTGATCTGCGTGGCAGAAGAAATATGACGTTCTGCCAAGACTTCCCGTTCGAGAGGTGTTAAATCCGTCAAACCGACAGCCTCATACGTGCCATGGCCTAAGAGATTCAAAGACGGCAAATACCGTTCGCCTTCTGCCAGGACAGCCGCCAATTCTTCGTCTGTCGCTTTTGACGGAAAGACATATTTTTTTAGATTGCGCGATACGCGGATACGGCTATCGAGAACAATATCGCTTACGTCACCGGAGCCATTTTGCCAGGGTGCCAGCGGTTCTTTTAACAAATCTTTTAGCATCTTCATTTCCCCCCAGTCCTGTCACCCGGTGGCAGCTGCCGTTCCAGGGAACGGATTTCATCGCGTACCTTCGCGGCTTCTTCATACTGTTCGTCCCGTACGAGTTTTTGCAGATGCTGGCGCAGGCGCTTGATCTGGTTCGTCGTACGAAAGACACCGCTGCCCCGGTTGGGCACCTTGCCAACGTGCTTCGTATGGCCGTGGATGCGGCGCATAAGGGGTGTAATCTCCGTCCCAAAAGCAGCATAACAATCGGGACAACCAAATTTCCCCAGACGGTTAAATTCACTATATTTCATGCCGCAGCTGGCACAGCACGGTTCTTTTTCTGCCTGGCCGGAATAATCGGGATAGGCCATTTTGCGGAAAAAGTCATTATCGACAATATTAAAATCGGGACTATCCGGGAAATTCCCCTGCTTGCGGGCACATTCGGCGCACAAATGCAGTTCTGCCCGATGGCCGTTTTCTATTTTGGTAATATGCACTACGGCTTCTCTTTTTTTACATTGATCACAAAGCATATACGATGCCTCCTTCCACCAGATTAGCGCAGGTTCAGGTGTTTTAAAATGCGGCCGATGACGTTCAACCGCTGGGGCTCATCCACTTCGTCAAAAAGCGCTTCGAAGGTATGATGCAAAAGAACGGCCTCGCGGTTCGTCAAAGACTTGCTTTTGATGAGCCTGTATAAGAGGACATCCAGATCTTCCAGTGTAATATTGACGGCCGGCAGGCGTTCCGAAATTGGTGCCGGCGTCCGGTCTTCCTTTTCCGGTGCGAGGCGGATAATACGAACGAAGCCGCCGGAGCCGCGGCGTGATTCGACCATAAAGCCCTTATCGTTGGAAAAGCGTGTACTCAGGACGTAGCTTATTTGTGAAGGAGCGCAATCCAGTTCATCGGCTAATTCGTTACGGCGAAGGACGATATTTTCTTCTTCATCTTCTAAAAGCTTATGCAGTATAAATTGTTCAATCTTATCTGCTAATACACTCATACTAATCACCTGCTTATCTAAAATGTTTCCACATAGGTTGTATTCTTGTAAAGATGTTATACCTTTTGACTTTTGTTACACTCTTATTATATTAGTCTTTTTGACTTTTTGCAAGAACTTTTATCAATTACCTCGCTGCTGTAAAAAAAACGCTGTCTCTCCACAGAGGCAGCGTTTTTCGTATAGCATAGGATTTCTTACAGTTTTTTGAGGACGTTGCTATTGACACAGTCCAAGCGTTTCGTACCGGTAATCATCATGGCATCGCTTAATTCCTGGCGCAGTGTGTCCAGAAGAAGCTTAACACCTTCTGCGCCGCCACCAATAGCCGCGACAGCAGCAGGGCGGCCAATGAAAACGGCATCGGCACCGAGAGCCAGCATTTTCAGAACATCTTCACCGTGACGGACACCGCCATCGACAAAGATGGTCAGGCGGCCTTTGACGGCAGCAGCAATTTCCGGCAATACATCTGCCGTACCGGCCATACCGTCGAGAATACGGCCGCCGTGATTGCTGACGACAATCCCCTGTGCGCCCGCATCAGCACAGGCAACCGCTTCTTCTGCCGACATAATGCCTTTGACGATAAAGGGAATATTGACCGAAGCAGCGATCTTGTGAATGCTGGCAGCACTCTTAGGACCAACGGGCTGGCCAAAGATACGCATATTGATCAGCGTGGCCGCATCAATATCGGATGCTACAGCCGGTACGCCGGAACTTTCAGCGAGCTTTGCCTTTTCAATGATCTTGTCGTCTTCCCGCGGTTTGATCGTCGGGATGACATACCCCGGACGTTTCTTGCACGATTCAATCCCCGATGCGTACATGTACGCAGCACCGCTGTCGCCCGTAAAGGCCAATGTGCCTGCGTCCATAGCACCCTGCGTAACAGCTTCATCATAAGCCTGTTCGACCTCTGCCGGATCCCCTTCGACCTTGGCATTGAGGACAATCCCGCCCACCGGTGCGATGAGCACAGGCATGCTCAGTTTCTTACCTAAGATGACGCAGGACGTATCCGGTTCTTCTACTCCTGCCATGCTGCGCATAATCAGGCCATATTCCTTCAGCGCTTCCACGTTGCGCATAAAAGAACGGGCCGTGCGTAAGCCGCCAAAACCGGGAATCATGCCAATGCAGGCTTTGCCGTTACATTCGGGACAGACGTGACAGCCTTTCATTTTAGCGCGCGCGTTTTCATAAACCTCTCTTAAATCCATACCATACAGCCTCCCTTAATTTTTTTATACTCACTGCAGGCTGCACGTATGCCTAAAGGGTCAGGCACCCGTACAAAAAACCTCCCGTGTGGGTATTATCTCACAACGGGAGGTTTCTCTGTCTGCAATTAGTCCATCTTTACGAAGGCATCTTTGCCTGCGCCACAGGTCGGACAAACCCAGTCTTCCGGCAAAGCATCAAATTTTGTGCCTGCTGCTACACCCGTATCAGCATCGCCTTCAGCTTCATCATAAATATAACCGCAGATAGTGCATTCGTATTTGTCCATGGGAAAGACCTCCAATTTGTAAAAGTAGTTATTCCTTATCTGTTTTCATCATATCATGGACATCTCAATTTTGCAACACCTAGAGAGTAAATAATTAATAAATATTTTCTTCTAATATGATGTTTTTGTTATTTAGCATCCTTCATCATGTCCAAATCGACGATTCCTGTAGAATACGGAGCTACTTCGTAAAGGCCAAAGATGAAATGAATGCCCCGGTTTTTATCGAGGTAGAAATTTTTTGGCAATTCCGTCAGACCTGTAAAGTACCCGGATAAGTGGTATTTACTGAGCAAGAGAGCCCGGTTGATATTTTTCAGCGTGAACGCCTTAGCGTCTTCCGGTTTGACCAGGTCCTGCCAGTTCAGGACATCACCGGTAGCCAGGTCAAAGGTAACGCCAGTCTTCCAATAGGTCGGATGGGCTTCTTTTTCGAAACGGATATGCCCCGTTTCGACGAGGGACAAGTAGGTCCCGTCGTTGAGGGTGACCTCGTAGGACTTATCTTCGCTCATGACGCTGCCATTGCCCTGCTGCTTATCGAAGAAGGCCTTCGTCGAAGCGGCTTCCTTGGCAAAGTACGCATTGATCTTCTGGGCTGCTGCAGGATTAGTGCTGATCGTAATGTCCGGCAGCTGCAGTGTCAGCCGGCTGCCGTCAGCCTGCGTATAGACACTGGCCGGTGCCGTGCCGACGACGGCCGGTTCCGCAGCATAGGACAAAGAGCCTGCCAGCATAGCGGCGCAGACCAGAGTCAGTATTTTATGTTTCATCGTAGTTCCTCCTTCGTGCCGGGTCCTGTATACCCGGTCAGACCAATTGTGTTTTCTTGCGTTTTTCATCCGTTCCTAAGCGGAAAAAGTAATAGACGTTTTCCGCCGCCTGGCGGGTCATACCCGGTACAGCTGCCAGTTCTTCGATACTTGCCTGCTTCATGTCATCGAGCGTCTTGAAATGCTGCCACAGAGCCTTGCGGCGTGCCGGGCCAATGCCTTCAACGTGATCGAGAATAGAAACGAGGCTGCGCTTGCCGCGCAGATGGCGGTGATACGTAATGGCAAAACGGTGTGCTTCATCGCGGATTGCCTGCAAGAGCTGCAACTCCGGCGTGTGATGGCTGAGAATAATCGAATCGCTCCGTCCTTCGACAAAAACCTCTTCAATCCTCTTGGCCAGACTGATGACCGGTGCTTCGCAGCCGGCCTGGCGGATAACGGGCAAGGCTGCGTGGAGTTGCCCCTTGCCGCCATCGATGACGATCAGGTCCGGTACAGGCCATTCTTTCTCATTATAACGCCGTTCCATAATTTCCGCCATAGATTTGAAGTCGTCCGGCTTACCTTGTACGGTTTTTAATTTAAAACGCCGGTATTCCTTACGGGCAGGCTGGCCATTTTCAAAGACCACCATGGAGGCTACCGTTTCGATCCCCTGGGTATGGGAAATATCAAAGCATTCCATTCGTTCCGGCAGACAGGGCAGGTCGAGCACCTGCGCCAGGGCCTGGACGGCACCGCTCGTCTTTTCCCGGTCATGCTGCCACTGGAGACGCCGCTGTTCCAGGAGAACGCGGGCATTTTCTTCAGCCATGGCGAGGAGTTTCTTTTTGATTCCACGCTGGGGTACGATGATTGTTACCTGCTGGCCTTTGAGCTGGCTCAGGCGCCGTTCACAGTCTTCCTGTTCTGCTACAGCGGCGACGACAATTTCCTTAGGAATAAACGTATCTGCCGTATAATACTGGTCGATGATCGCTTCGATCATGACGGCCGGCGTTGCGTCGTCGCTGTTTTCCAGACTGAACGTTTCCCGGCCCATGACCTTGCCGTTGCGGATGGTATAGACTTGAACGCACGTCTGGCCGGCATCACTGGCAAGGCCCAGGACGTCCATGTCGCCGCCTTGGGTAACGATGTTCTGCTGGGCCTGAATAACCTTGATGGCTTCGATGCGGTCCCGGCACAGGGCTGCTTTTTCAAATTCCAGGTTTTCTGCACACCTTTCCATCTGTTCCTGCAATTCCCGTACGAGCGTCGTGTCGCGTCCCTCCAGGACATCGAGACCGCGCTGGACCAGGGCCTGGTAGTCAGCCTTGGTAATGTAATGGACGCACGGAGCATCGCAGTGCCCCAAGTGGTACTGTAAACACGGGCGCGTCGCCTTCAAGGTGCGGCACGTACGGATATGAAAGGCCTGCTGCAGGAGCTTCAGGACGTAGTGGACAGCCATAGCGTCGGCAAAGGGACCAAAGTAGCGGGCGCCGTCACGCAGGACGCGGCGGGTCATGGTAATGCGCGGGTAATCCTCCTGGATGGTGACCTTGATGTAGGGATAGGTCTTATCGTCGCGGAGCATGATGTTATAGTGGGGATGATACTTCTTGATGAGCGTATTTTCCAGGATCAGCGCTTCCATTTCGTTGGCTACGACGATGGTTTCCAAATCGACAGCGTGGCTCATCATGGCCGCTACCTTGACGGCGCGGTTGCTATCCTTACGGACGTAGCTCTTAACGCGGTTGCGCAGGTTAACGGCCTTGCCGACGTAAATGATACGTCCCTGTTCATTTTTCCAGAGATAAACGCCGGGCTGGGTCGTGAGATTATTTACTTTTTCCAATACTGCTTCTGATAATGCCATGATTTCTTCCTATTCATTCGTGTGTTGTTCTCGTTGTTCCATAAGCTGCCGTGTCCGTTTGAGAACCGGTGCGAGGAACTTGCCTGTGTATGACGCCGGCACAGCGCAGATTTCTTCCGGCGTACCCGTCGCGACGACTGTACCACCACCGTCGCCCCCTTCAGGGCCGAGATCGATGAGGTGATCGGCCACCTTGATGACGTCCAGGTTGTGTTCGATAACGATGACCGTATCGCCGCCATCGACGAGAAGCTGCAGGACGTCCATAAGCTTATGGATATCGGCCGTATGCAATCCCGTCGTCGGTTCATCGAGAATATATAACGTACGGCCTGTACTGCGCTTTGAAAGCTCAGTAGCCAGCTTGACACGCTGGGCTTCACCGCCGGAGAGGGTCGTTGCCGGCTGGCCCAGATGGATGTAGCCCAGGCCGACCTGCTGCAGTGTCTTCAGTTTATTCAAAATACGGGGAATGTGGGCGAAAAACTCACACGCGTCATCGACGGTCATGTTGAGGACGTCGGAAATATTTTTGCCCTTGTATTTGACTTCCAGCGTTTCCCTGTCGTAGCGCGTACCGTGACAAACCTCACAGGGTACGTACACATCGGGCAGGAAATTCATTTCAATGCGGATAATGCCATCGCCGTGGCAGGCCTCGCAGCGGCCGCCTTTAATATTAAAGCTAAAGCGGCCGGCCTTATAGCCGCGCACCTTCGCTTCGGCCGTCTGGCTGAAAAGCTGGCGGATAAAATCAAAGACCCCCGTATAGGTTGCCGGATTGGAACGCGGTGTCCGGCCAATTGGCGACTGGTCAATGTTGATGATCTTATCGATGTGCTCTGTGCCACGCAGTTCCTTGAATTTTCCCGGCCGGTGCGGCGTATGGTACACCGCTTCGGCCAGTCCTTTATAGAGAATTTCATTCACCAGGGTTGACTTGCCGGAACCGGAAACGCCCGTGACAACAGTAAGGGTACCTAAGGGAAAGGCTACATCGATATTCTTCAGGTTGTGTTCGGCTGCACCGATGACTTCCAGTGTATTGCCGTTCCCGTGGCGCCGTTCCTCCGGCAAGGGAATGAATTTTGTACCTTTCAGGTATTGACCGGTCAGCGATTCCGGGCAGGCCATAATGTCTTTTACCGTCCCCTGCGCCACGATCTGGCCGCCGTGTTCCCCTGCTGCCGGACCGATATCGAGGATATAGTCTGTTGCCCGCATGGTGTCCTCATCGTGTTCAACGACGATGAGCGTATTGCCCAGATCACGCAGGTGACGCAGGGCATCAAGGAGCTTGTCATTATCGCGCTGATGCAGGCCAATAGACGGTTCGTCCAGAATATAAAGGACGCCTACGAGGCCGGAACCGATCTGTGTCGCCAGGCGGATACGCTGGGCTTCGCCACCGGAAAGAGTGCCGGCCGTACGCGACATGGTAAGATATTCCAGGCCGACAGTACGCAGAAAGTCGAGGCGGGCCCGGATTTCCTTCAGAATCTGTTTGGCTATGAGGGCCTGCCGCTGCGTCAGCTCCACCTTGGCAAAGAACGCGATCATATCACTGACAGAAAGGTCCGTCAGCTCGTGGATGTTGAGACCGCCGATCTTGATAGCCAGCGCTTCTGGCCGCAAACGGGCACCGTGGCAGGCCGTACAGGGTTTGACGGACATGAACTGGCCGAACTGGTCGCGCATCATATCCGACGATGCTTCCTGATAGCGGCGCCGCACCATAGGCAGGACGCCTTCAAAGGGTGTCGTAAAGGTCTTAACTTCACCACGCAGGTTTTCGTATTCAAAGACACAGTCTTCAGCTGTGCCGTGCAAAATCTTATCCTGCAGTTCCACAGGCAGTTCGTCGAAGCAATTATCCACCGTAAAGCCATAGCGCTTCAAGAGGCCGCCGAGCTGGCGCATGAACCATGAATCACGGTTATTGCTGAGGGCCGCCACACAGCCATCGGCAAAGGAAATGCTGCCATCCGGCAGACACAGGTGCGGATCTACTTCCATTGTGCTGCCAATGCCGGAGCAGGCCGGGCAGGCGCCAAAGGGGCTGTTGAAGGAAAAGAGATGCGGTTCGATTTCCGGCAGGCTGATGTGGCAGTCCGGGCAGGCAAAGTGCTGGCTAAAGGTGAGTACTTCATCCGTCTTCAGGCGCAGGATATGGACGATGCCTTCGCTCAGCTTGGCTGCCGTTTCCAGGGAGTCTGTCAAGCGCATGAGGATACTGTCCTTAATGACCAGGCGGTCGATGATGACTTCGATGGTATGCTTCTTATTCTTTTCCATGGGAATGTCGTCGGACAGGAGATAGACCTCTCCGTCGACGCGGACGCGCACGTAGCCGTCCTTGACCAGGCGGGCCAGGAGCTTTTGGTGCGTCCCCTTGCGCCCGTCGACGACAGGCGCCATGATCATGACCTTTTCCCCTTCACCTAAGGCCAGAACTGAATCGGCCATCTGCTGAATCGTCTGCTGGCGGATGGGCTTGCCGCAGTGCGGGCAAAAGGCTTCACCGGCCCGGGCATAGAGCAAGCGCAAGTAATCGTAGATTTCTGTGACCGTACCGACAGTAGAACGGGGATTGCGGCTCGTCGTCTTCTGGTCAATAGAAATGGCCGGTGACAAGCCTTCAATATAATCAACGTCCGGCTTATCCATCTGCCCCAAGAATTGGCGGGCATAGGCCGAGAGGGATTCTACATAGCGCCGCTGGCCTTCAGCGTAAATCGTGTCAAAGGCCAGGGACGATTTACCCGATCCGGAAAGGCCTGTAAAGACGACAAGCTTATCCCGGGGAATGCGGACATCAATGTTTTTCAGGTTGTGCTGACGTGCACCTTTTATGACAATATACGGATCTTCCATACCTTATCTATTTTTTACTCCTTTTCGTAGTTGCAGTAGTACCAGCTTTGGTTTTCGTCGTACGGCCTTTTGCTGTACGGCCGCTGCTCTTCTTAGCCGGCTTGGCTGGCTTTGCTTCTTTTTTGTCCATACCCGTGTTGGCAGTATTTCTGTGCGCTTTGCGGTCCGGCCGCCGTACAGTGCGGACATAGCGGGACGACGGCATATCGCCACCGGCCAGTTCCTTAGGCAGGGTGTCATCGTGACTAATATCAGAGAGCTGCTGGCGCAGCGTCCCCAAGCGGTCGCGTAGGGCAGCCGCCTTTTCAAATTCCAAATTCTTTGCGGCCTGCTTCATTTGCTGGGTTACGGACTGGATAACCTTGTGCAGGGCTTCCCGCGTGAGGGGTGCCTCTTTCCCGTTATAAGACGCCTGATCTTCAGAGACCTTGGTCAGTTCGATCAAATCGACGACATCCTTTTTAACAGATTTTGGCGTTATATGATGCTTTTTATTATAGGCATCCTGGACTTCCCGGCGCCGTTTCGTTTCGTCTATAGCACGGGCCATAGAATCTGTAATGCGGTCGGCATACATGATGACCTGGCCATTCACATTACGGGCAGCCCGGCCCATGGTCTGAATGAGAGCCGTATCGGAACGGAGAAAGCCTTCCTTGTCGGCATCGAGAATGGCCACCAGGGAAACTTCCGGCATATCCAAACCTTCCCGCAGGAGGTTGATGCCGACGAGGACGTCAAAGACGCCGGCCCGCAGATCCCGGATAATTTCGGCCCGTTCAATCGTCGCAATATCTGAATGGAGATAGCGCACGAGGATGCCCATTTCCTTCAGATAGTCCGTCAGGTCTTCAGCCATTTTCTTGGTCAGCGTCGTCACCAGAACCCGTTCGTGCCGTTCCATGCGCAGGCGGATTTCTCCCAGGAGGTCGTCCATCTGGCCGGCAATAGGCCGCACTTCGACGGCCGGATCCAAGAGTCCTGTAGGCCTGATGATCTGCTGGGCCAGGTTCGTTTGGACGCTCATTTCATAGTCGCCAGGCGTAGCACTGACGTAGATGATTTGATTGATCCGTTCTGTAAATTCATCGAACGTTAAGGGACGGTTGTCCAGGGCCGATGGCAAACGGAAGCCGTATTCGATGAGGTTTTGCTTACGCGACCGGTCGCCGGCGTACATGGCCCGCAGCTGGGGCAGGGTCACATGCGATTCGTCGACCATGATCAGGAAATCATCAGGGAAATAGTCTAGGAGCGTATACGGTGCCTGGCCGGGCTTGCGGCCGGCCAGATGGCGGGAATAGTTTTCGATGCCTGAGCAATAGCCCATTTCTTCCATCATTTCAATATCATAGCGTGTGCGCTGTTCCAAGCGCTGTGCTTCTAAGAGATGGCCGCCTTCCTTAAGTTCTGCCAATCGTTCATCCAGTTCCTTCTGGATCGTACCGATAGCCCGCTCCAGCTTGTCCTTGGTCGTTACATAATGGCTGGCCGGATAAATGGCCACATGCTTGCGCTCAGCCACGATTTCACCCGTAAGGACATCGACTTCCGTCAGCCTGTCAATTTCATCGCCGAACATTTCAATGCGGATGATGGAATTGTCAAAGGCTGCCGGGAATACTTCGATGGTATCACCGTGAACGCGGAAGGTACCGCGCGTAAGGTCCAGGTCATTGCGCGAATACTGGATGTCTACGAGCTTGCGCAGGATTTCGCTTTGCGGCTTTTCCTGGCCCAGGCGCAGGGATACGACGAGCTCGCTATAATCTTCCGGGTCGCCTAAGCCGTAAATACACGACACGGAGGCGACGATGATGACATCGCGCCGTTCAAAAAGACTCATCGTCGCCGAGTGGCGCAGCTTATCGATTTCATCGTTGATCGATGCGTCCTTTTCGATATATGTATCCGTCGATGCAATGTATGCTTCAGGCTGATAAAAATCGTAATAGCTGACAAAATAGGCAACTTCGTTGTCGGGAAAGAAGGCCTTGAATTCGCTGCACAGCTGGGCTGCCAGCGTTTTATTATGTGCAATGACCAAGGTCGGCTTTTGGACAGCCTCGATGACCTTAGCCATGGTAAAGGTCTTGCCTGTCCCCGTAGCCCCCAAAAGGACCTGGGTCCATTGGCCGGAACGGACACCATCGGCCAGGGATTGGATGGCCTCAGGCTGATCCCCCATCGGTTCATAGGGGGCTACAACATGAAAAGGCGTAGACGTATGATAATCTTTATTTAAGTGCGATTGTATATCCATGAGCAGTCCTCTTTTTTACAATAAAGAATTATTTTCCGTTTCTTTAGTATAGCACATGTGCGAACATATGTATATGTATATAAAAATCCCAGTCTCAACGAGACTGGGATAGGAGCACCTTATACAGATGGCACAGCAGCCGTATCATCCTTGATCTGACCGGCGACCAGGTCGTTGACGACCGTGCCGGCAATGATCAGGCCCGCAACGGAAGGTACGAAGGAAATGCTGCCCGGTACGGCACGACGGAAATCGCAGCTGTGCGAGCTGCCCGGCGGGCAAATGCAGTTCTTGCCGCAGCCGTTTTGCTTCCGTTTCAGGGGCTGTTCCTGCGAATAGACGACCTTAAGGGCCTTGACGCCCCGTTTTTTCAATTCCCGGCGCATGACCTTCGCTAAGGGATCGACACTGGTTTTATAGATATCTGTTACTTCAAAGCGCGTCGGGTCCAGCTTGTTGCCGGCCCCCATACAGCTGATAATGGGAATCTGCCGTTTCTGTGCTTCTTCAGCCAGGCTCAGTTTGCCGCTCACCGTATCGATGGCGTCTACAATATAATCATAATGACCGGTAAAGAAATGGTCTGCCACATCGGGCATATAAAAATCCTCTATACAATCAACCGTTGCCTGCGGATTGATATCCAGGATCCGCTGCTTCATCATTTCTGTTTTTTTCTTGCCTACGGTCTTGCTCGTGGCATGGATTTGACGGTTAATATTCGTCAGGCATACAAGGTCATTATCGACAAGAACTAAATGGCCTACACCGGACCGGGCCAGACCTTCGGCTGCATACGAGCCGACACCGCCAACGCCAAAAATAATGACCGTGCTATTTGCCAAGGTCTGCATGGCTGCCTGGCCTAAGAGCAGCTCCGTTCTGGAAAATCTTCCCAACATAATTTTATATTCCTCTCTTTTTAAATTCTGAATGGTATTATAGCACACTCTTTTTCTAGTATCTAGTTCTACTGCAGGCAGATACATATGACTTTAGCGCATATTATAGGTAAAAAAGACAGGTGCTATGTATTAATCGCACCTGTCTTTCATAATTATACAATATTAACGGGCCATCATCTGGGCTACTTTCTGGGCAAAGGCCGCCGGATCATCCGGCAAAATGCCTTCCAAGAGGAGTGCCTGATCGTAGAGGAGCTGGCAGTAATCCTGGAAGCCCTGGGAGTCCTTACCGCCTTCGTGCAAGGTCTGCAAGCGGTTAAAGAGATCGTGATGCGGGTTGATTTCCAGGATCCGGCGAGCCTTGAGAAGCGGATTATCCGCTGCTGCAAAGGCCTGTTCCATAGCGATAGACGGGCCGGCAGCATCTGCGACGAGGCAGACTGCACCGGATTTGAGACGGTTCGAAAGGCGTACATCGGCTACTTTGTCGCCAAGGTAATCCTTGATATCTTTTAAGAGGCCTTCGTTGTCTTTTGCCAAATCTTCGGCTTTCTTCTTTTCTTCCTTATATTCATCATCGTCCAGGTCGAGGTCACCCTGGCTGACGGAATGGAATTTTTTGCCTTCATATTCGCCAATGGCCTGTACGGCAAATTCATCAACCGGATCGAGCATGTAGAGGACTTCCAGGTCACGATCGCGCAGGAGTTCCATCTGCGGCATAGCGTCAATAGCGGCGCGGTCTTTGCCGGTAGCGAAGTAAATCTTCTGCTGTCCTTCCTTCATGCGGCCGACATATTCCTTCAGCGTGCACAGCTTGCCGTCCTTAGAGCTCATGAAGAGAAGCAAGTCTTTCAGCTTATCCACATTATTTTCACCGGTCATCATGCCGCTGTAAATGCCAATTTTCAGGGACTTGCCATATTCAGCCCAGAATTTTTCGTATTTTTCACGGTCTTTATCGAGGTCCCGTGCCAGGGTCTTTAAGATATTCTTTTCCAGGTTGCGGCCAATGAGCTTCAGTTCGCGGCTCTGTTGCAAGAGTTCACGGGAAATGTTAAGGGACAAATCCGGCGAATCGACGAGGCCTTTGACGAAGCGCAGGTAATCCGGCAGAAGATCCTTGCATTTATCCATGATGAAGACATGGCGGCTGTAGAGCTGCAGGCCTGCTTCATAGTCCGTATAATACAGATTAAATGGAGCCCGGCCAGGAATGAAGAGGAGTGCCGTATATTCGACGGCCCCTTCGGCTTTCGTATGGAAGATTTCCATCGGGTCTTCCCATTCGAAGAACTGGTGCTGGAAAAATTCCTTGTATTCTTCCGGTTTGATGTCCGACTTATTGCGTGTCCACAGGGGCTGCATGGAGTTGAGTGTCCGCGTTTCTACGTGTTCTTCTTCCGGCGCATCTTCAATGACCTTGCCATCAGCATCCTTTGGTTTTTCTTTTACCGTGTAATCCATGGTGATCGGATAACGGATGTAGTCGGAATACTGTTTGACCAGGCCGGAAATCTTATCGCGGTCCGTGTAATTTTCTTCCTTGTCGCTGCCATAGAAGTCACTGCCCAGATGCAGGATGATGGACGTACCATGTTTCGGTTTTTCACATTCGTCCAGCGTGTACTGGCCATCGCCTGTAGATTCCCACTTGTAGGCCTGGCTTTCACCAGCCTTACGGGTAACGACCGTCACGGAGTCGGCGACCATGAAGGCTGAATAAAAACCAACACCAAATTGGCCAATCATATCCTTATCAGTGACTTCGCTATTCGCTTCCTGGGCTTCTTTCAACTTTTCCAAGAAGGCCTTGGTACCGGATTTGGCAATCGTACCGAGATTCTGGATCAGGTCGTCACGGTTCATGCCCAGGCCATTATCGGAAATAGTCAGGGTATGTGCGTCTGCATCCGGCGTGATATGGATTTCAAAGCCCGTATCACCTTCGAGCAAATCGCGGTTCGTCAGCGATTCATAGTGTAATTTATCAATCGCATCGGAGGCATTGGAAATCAGTTCCCGCAGGAAAATTTCATGATTCGTATAAATGGAATGGACCATCAGGTCCAACAGCTGTTTCGTTTCCGCTTGGAATTCAAAAGTTTCTTTCGCCATGATCTATAAGCTCCTTTTTTAAAGCCCATCAGTGCGGCTTTTGTATTAGTCCTGTTAGCACTCTACTATTTAGAGTGCTAACGCTCTTTCTTTATCATACAGCAAAAAGTCAAAGTGTCAAGAGAGGAGGCCGGATATTTCCGCTCTGACCGCTCCATAGTGGCTATTTTCTCCATACACGCGAATTGTATCGTCCACCTTTAAAGGACAGAAAGAGAGACTGCTTCAGACAAAACCATCAAAATTTTTATGCGCTTTATATGTGTTTTTATTTATCATTGACGACCTTTCGCAGTCCGTAGTATACTAAGCCCCAAATCCGGACAGCCTTGTCCGTTTGCCAAAAGGAGCTGATTTTATGAACGGAAGTCTGCAGGGACTTATCGTCTGTCGTCATTTTTTGGAGGATCCGGTTCTAGGGTCCATAGCCGCCCTGGAAGCCGGTCCTCCAGCACCAGGTGCCAAACAGCACATTGCCGCCACACTGATTGAACGGGCCGAAAAGCTGGGTCTGAAAGGAAATCTGCTCAGCAGTTATATCCTCTATCTCCTAGCCGACGGCCAAATGGAAGGCGCCGCCGCGATTGAACGGGCTGGCCGGGCCGGTGCCGGTCTCATAGCAGGTATGGCGATCGACATGGCCATTCTCTGGCCCTACCTGACGCAGCCCGCATCGGCCTTCCTGGACCTAGCCCTGCTCGATGTATATGAGCCTTCCCTGCCCCGGACCTACGACCACGTAGAAGCGCTTACAGCTACGCTCAAGAACTGTCCTGGTGCCACAGCAGCAGCCCAGGCCTTAGCGGCGCATTACGTCACCTACGGGCGCGGGCAGCTGGCCCGCTTTCAGGCCTTCCGTCTCGATGAGGCCGGTGCACTGCAAGGCATCCGGGACTTCCCGGACCTTTCCTGGGATGACCTCATCGGCTACGCAACGCAAAAAGAACGGCTGCTGGAAAATACACAGGCCTTCGTACAGGGCAGGCGCGCCAATAACGCACTCCTCACCGGTGCCAGGGGCACAGGCAAATCGACAGCCGTAAAGGCTCTGCTCTCACGCTACCAGCAGCAGGGCCTGCGCCTCATCCAGCTCGGGCTGCAACAGCTGCAATATCTGCCAGACCTCCTGGAAAAGCTCGCCTCCATCCGCAGCAAGCGCTTCATTCTCTTTCTGGATGATCTGTCCTTCGACGAAAATGAAAAGGAGTATAAATATGTAAAGTCTGCCATCGACGGCGGCGTCACACCGCAGCCTGACAACGTGCTCATTTACGCCACGTCCAACCGCCGTCACCTCTTAAAGGAAACGTGGGACGACAGGCATGATGAAATGAGCGAGGTCCATCGCGCTGATAGCGTCAATGAGTCCATTTCCCTTTCCGACCGCTTTGGTCTCATTCTCCACTATGCAGCACCCACACAGGACGAATACCTGGCCATTATCAAACATGAGCTGCAAAAAGCCGGCATCTGCCTCGACGGAGAAACATTGCGCCGGGAAGGCGTACGCTGGGAAATGGAACATTCCGGCAGAAACGGCCGCATTGCCCACCAATTCGTCACGGCCTATGTGGCGCAAAAGAGCCCACTCCATAAGTAAATCGGATAATCGTTTAACCGCTTTTTTTCTAAAAATTTCCCAAAAAGGTGTTGACAAGAGGCAAATCATTCTGTAAAATGCACTCAAGCTTTCCAAACAGGAGAAACAAATGTGTATAGGAAGGCGACATAGTAAAATCTGATGACGGGAAAGAGTACTTTGCCTTGATGCATGCAGAGAGCTGGCGGTTGGTGTGAGCCAGTTGCGGATGGCCGACGAAAATCATCCCTGAAGAGGAGTGCTGAAGTAAAACTAAGCACTGACGACTTTTCCACGTTATAGGAAACGCGTATGTTGGTACGTTGTAGAGAGCCTGCCAGTAGTAATACAGCAGGAATCAGGGTGGTATCGCGGAATATAACTCCGTCCCTATTTTTGGGGACGGAGTTTTTTTGTTGGCCTCTTTTGACAGCTCTAAATTCCAACGAGATAAATTATTTTATACTCAAGGAGAGATGGATTATGGCAAAAGTATTTTACGATCAAGATGTAAACTGGGATGTATTAAAGGGTAAGACAGTGGCTGTCGTCGGTTACGGCAGTCAGGGCCATGCTCATGCGCTGAATTTGAAGGATAACGGCATTGACGTCGTCGTCGGCCTCTACGCAGGCAGCCATTCCGTCGAAAAGGCACAGGCTGCCGGTCTTACTGTTAAAACCGTTGCTGATGCAGTCGCTGCTGCCGACGTGACTATGGTACTCATCCCGGACGAAAAACAGGCCGACGTATACAAGAGTGAAATCGAACCGAACCTCAAGCCCGGCAGCGCCCTGGCCTTTGCTCACGGCTTCAATATCCATTTCAAGCAGATCGTACCGCCTGCTAATGTAGACGTCTTCATGGTCGCTCCCAAGGGACCGGGCCACCTCGTACGCCGCACCTTCGTCGAAGGCGGTGGCGTGCCCGATGTCTTTGCTGTCGAACAGGACGCGACAGGCACGTGCTTTGATCTGGCTCTGGCCTATGCCCGTGGCATCGGCGGTACCCGGGCCGGCGTCATCCAGACTTCTTTCCAGGAAGAAACGGAAACAGACCTCTTCGGTGAACAGGCCGTGCTCTGCGGCGGTATCTGCCAGCTCATCACGAACGGCTTTGAAACACTGTGCGAAGCTGGCTACCAGCCGGAAATCGCTTATTTTGAAACGTTCCATGAAATGAAACTCATCGTCGACCTCATGTATGAAGGCGGCATGGCCAAGATGCGCAAATCCATCAGTGATACGGCTGAATACGGCGACTACACATCGGGCTCCCGCGTCGTTACGGCCGAATCAAAGAAAGCCATGAAGGAAGTTCTGGCCGACATCCAATCCGGGGCCTTTGCCAAGGACTGGCTCTTGGAAAACCGTGCCGGCGGTCGTGCTCATTTCCTGGCTATGCGCCGGCAGCACGCAGAACACCCCTTGGAAAAGGTAGGCGCTAAATTGCGTGACATGATGCCCTGGCTGCACGACGCCGATCAAAAGGATTAACCTATCAGGTCAAATCCTGTTTCCTACGGGAAGGGGTGCCCTGCCAAACACAGCGACGCCCCTTTTCCCTATTCGCACATGCACGAGGTGATACGATTGAAACTAACGGGTGCACAAGCAGTACTCGCCTGCCTGAAGCACGAAGGCGTAGACGTCGTCTTCGGCTATCCCGGCGGAGCGGTTCTCTCTCTCTACGACGAAGTATATAAAGAAAAATTTCCCCATATTCTGACGGGCCACGAACAAGGCGCCGTCCACGCTGCTGACGGCTATGCCCGGGCAACGGGCAAGCCCGGTGTCTGCTTTGCCACATCCGGTCCGGGCGTCTGCAACATGGTCACGGGCATTGCTACGGCCAATATGGACTCCATTCCCCTGGTCGTCATCAGCGGCCAGGTCGCAACACCGCTCATTGGCAGGGACTCCTTCCAGGAAGCGGATATTTCCGGTATCACCACGCCTATTACCAAGCACAACTACCTGGTCAAAGACGCCAGGGAGCTGCCGCGGGTCTTAAAAGAAGCTTTCTACATCGCTACGACAGGCCGGCCGGGCCCGGTCCTCGTGGATATTGCCAAGAACGTTTTCGACACGACCTTCGACTTTGCCTATCCTGATACGGTACATCTGCGGGGCTACCACGGTAACATTACTGGCAAGGAAGCCGATCTCGACCGGGCCGTCGCCGCCATTGAAGCGGCAGAAAAGCCGGTCATCCTCACGGGCGGCGGCATCATCCTGGCCGATATGGCGCCTACGCTGCAGCACATTGTAACCAACATGCACGTCCCGGTCGTGACGACCCTCATGGGTAAGGGTGCCGTACCGGATACGTACGACAGTCACCTGGGTATGGCCGGCATGCACGGCTCATATGCCGCTAACATGGCCATTACGGAATGCGACCTTCTCGTAGCCATTGGCACGCGCTTTGATGATCGCCTGACAGGGGACGTAGAAAACTTTGCCCCCAATGCAAAAATTGTCCACTTCGACATCGATAAAGTGGAAATCAACAAGATCGTCCACGCCGACATCAGTGTCAACGGCGACCTGCGCTGGTCCCTGCCCCGTCTCGACGAAAAGCTGGCTGCCCACGAAACACATTTGGCCGACCGCTACCGTGCCTGGCGGCAGCACGTGAACAGCCTAAACCAGGCCCACCCCTTCCGGACACGGGATCTCCCGTCAGCCGTTTCCCCACAGCGCCTCTTGGAGGAAATCGAAAAACAAACACCTGGCGACACGATTTATGTTACCGACGTAGGCCAGCACCAGATGTGGGCAGCCCAGTTCCTCTCGCTGAACAAGGCCCGGCATTTCCTCACGTCCGGCGGCTTGGGCACCATGGGCTACGGTCTGCCTGCGGCCATGGGTGCCAAGGTCGGCAAGCCGGAAGCCACCGTCGTCCTGGTCACAGGTGACGGCAGTATCCTCATGAACTGCCAGGAATTTACGACACTCTATAAATACGGCATCGACGTCAAGGTCGTCGTCCTGCACAATAACGTCCTCGGTATGGTCAACCAGTGGCAGCGCCTCTTCTACGACGGCCACTGTGCCGAATCGGTCATCCGCAACAACCCGGATCTGGCAGCCATTGCTACCTCCATGGGCGTACCCGGTAAGACCTTACACGAGCCTAAAGACCTGTCCCAGGCCATAGAAGACCTCTTTGCCACCCAGGGACCGGCCCTGCTCGATGTCTATATTCCAGAAGATGAAAATGTCTATCCCATGGTCCCCGGCGGCAAACGGCTGGACCAAATGGTCTTAGGAGGTGACGCCTAATGATGAAACAGCATATAGCCATTCTCTGCGACAACAAGCCTGGCGTCCTTACCCACGTAGCCGGCCTTATCAGCCGCAGGGCCATCAATATCGAATGCATCAACGCCGGCTATACGGAGGAAGCAGACGTAACGCGCATCAACATCGTCGTTTCCGTAGAAAACCGCTGGGACCTGGACCAGGCAGTCAACCAGCTGGCCAAACTCATCGACGTGATCAAGGTCGTCAACCTGGACGATGCCCCTTTCGTGAGCTACGAGCTGGCTATGATCAAGGTCCACTGCCCGACGCCACAGCTGCGGGGCGAGCTCACCAATATTGCCCAACTCTTCAATGCCAAGATCGTCGATGTACAGCCCCAGTCCCTGGTATTACGTCTCACGGGCCGGGAAGACCATATCGAAGCACTCTTGGAAATGCTCGGGGATTATAAAATTATCGAAATTGCCCGCACAGGCCAGATTGCTCTCTCCCGGGGCGTCGTGCCGGTAAAGGAAATGTAAGCAAAGAAAGGAATAATGACATGCATAGTGATATCGTAAAACAGGGCCTGACCCGTACGGCCCACCGCACCCTTTTCCACACCATGGGCTATAGTGACGAAGATTTGCAAAAGCCCTTGATCGGCGTCTGTAATGCCTTTAATGAAATCATCCCCGGCCACATCCATTTGCGGGACATTGCCGAAGCCGTCAAGCTCGGCGTCGCTGCCGCCGGTGGTACACCTATCGAGTTTCCTGCTATCGGCGTCTGCGACGGTATCGCCATGGGCCACCGCGGTATGAGCTTTTCCCTGTCGAGCCGTGAACTCATCTGCGACTCCATCGAAGCCGTCGCCACAGCCCATGCCTTTGACGGTCTCGTCCTCATCCCGAACTGTGATAAAATCGTGCCGGCCATGCTCATGGCCGCAGGCCGTCTCAATATTCCGACAGTCGTCGTCAGCGGCGGCCCCATGCTGGCCGGCCGTCATCAGGGCAAAGACATCAGCGTCAGTACCATGTTTGAAGCTGCCGGCAAAGTCGAAGCCGGCCAGATGAGCGAAGACGAAATGCACGCCATGGAATTCCAGGCCTGCCCGGGCTGCGGCTCTTGCGCCGGCCTCTTTACGGCCAACACAATGAACTGTATGACCGAAGTTCTTGGCATGGGCCTGCCCGGTAACGGCACCATTCCTGCTGCGTACACAGGTCTGCGCCGTATGCTTGCCAAAAAAGCCGGCCAGGTCGTTGTCGGCCTGGTACAGCGTGACGTCCGCCCGCGCGACATCATGACACGTGCGGCCTTTGAAAACGCCATCGCCGTCGATATGGCCATTGGCGGCTCTACCAATACGGCCCTGCACCTGCCAGCCATTGCCCACGAAGCTGGTGTCGATTTATCCCTCGACGCCTTCAACGAAATCAGCCGCAAGGCTGCCTATATCTGCAAGATGAGTCCGGGCGGCACGTATCATATGCAGGATCTCGACGAAGCCGGCGGCATTTGTGCCGTCATGAAAGAAATCAGCAAGCTCGGTCTTATCCATGCAGAGGCCCGGACCATTACCGGTACGATTGGCGAGCGCATCAAAGACGCGGTCATCCAAAATCACGACGTCATCCACGACATCGATCATGCATACATGCATAAAGGCGGCATTGCCGTCCTCAAGGGTAACCTGGCTCCCTTGGGCTCGGTCATTAAAGAAAGCGCCGTCGAGGCAGATCTCCTGGTCTATACAGGTACGGCCAAGTGCTACGATTCGGAAGAAGCAGCAATTGAAGCGATCATGAGTGGTGAAATCAAAGAAGGCCACGTTGTCGTCATCCGCTACGAAGGCCCCAAGGGCGGTCCGGGCATGCGGGAAATGCTCAATCCCACAGCCGTCATTACCGGCATGGGCCTCAAGGTAGCCCTGCTTACAGACGGCCGTTTCAGTGGTGCCAGCCGCGGCGCCTGCATCGGCCATATCTCGCCGGAAGCCATGGAAGGCGGTCCTCTGGCCCTGGTCCACGATGGCGATACGATTGCCATCGATATTCCCCAGCGTAAGCTCGAGCTTCTCGTTAGCGACGACGAGCTGGCCAGACGCAAGGCTGCGTGGCAGCAGCCTGAACCAAAAGTAAAGACAGGCTACTTATCACGCTATGCCCGCCTGGTTACTTCAGCCAATACGGGTGCTGTTATGAAATAACACAGACCTGACCAAAACGCCTCCGCCCCTGCTTATCGTGCAGGGCAGGAGGCGTTTTAATTCTTCCCATATAAAACATTTAATTATGAAGTGCATTATTACAATAGCACAAGAGGAAACCATTCTCATTTAGTTATAATACATACTCTTTTACATTCACATTCGCTATAAATAAACCATCATATATCTCTTCTATTTACCATATGAGTAGAGTATAATAGTCTTATACATCTATTATTATATGCTATTTATTATATTGTACATCATTAAAACAACATATTTCATTGAATAGGCTAGCGAATCCGATTATAATACAAGTAGTTTTCGCATGCTATGATAATCAAATGAGATACTAAGCAGCATATGAATAAGGGGAGAGATAGACTATGGAAACATTTTCCTTGGAACAAAGCGGCATTATCAACGCCAAAGCAATTTATCGGAATTTAAGCTCCGCCTGTCTCACAGAAGCAGCATTAGCACGCGGTGAAGGCATCCTCAGTGATACAGGGGCCTTAGTCGTACGGACCGGTACATTCACAGGCCGGTCGCCAAAGGACAAGTTCATCGTCGATACACCAGGGGTTCACGACGAAATCGCCTGGGGCAGCGTCAACCGGCCCATTACGCGGGCAGCCTTTAAAGCCCTGCGCAGCAAAGCCGTCTCCTATTTACAGAACCGGGAGCTCTTCGTCTTCGACGGCTTTGCCGGCGCCGACCCGGTACATCGGAAAAAATTCCGTATCATCAATGAGCTGGCCAGTGAAAACCTCTTCATTCATAATTTGCTGATCCGGCCTACCGAAGCAGAGCTGGATCAGTATGGCAAACCGGATTTCACCATCATCGCCGCACCGGGCTTCAAATGTGATCCTGAAATTGACGGCGTCCATTCGGAAGCGGCCATCCTCATTGACTATGAAGCCCACGAGATCCTCATCGTAGGCACACGCTATGCCGGTGAAATCAAAAAGAGCGTCTTCTCGGTCATGAATTATCTCATGCCCAAGGAAGGGGTCCTGCCCATGCACTGCTCAGCCAACATGGATCCTGTAACAAAGGAAACGGCTATTTTCTTCGGCCTTTCCGGTACGGGCAAGACAACCTTGTCGGCTGACCCGGAGCGCCTCCTTATTGGCGACGATGAACACGGCTGGTCCCCTGAAGGGGTCTTTAATTTCGAAGGCGGTTGCTACGCTAAGTGCATCAACCTCGATCCTGAACGGGAGCCGGAAGTGTATGATGCCATTAAAGCCGGTACGCTTGTAGAGAATGTTATTCTCGACGCGCAGACGCGCAAACCGGATTATGCCGATAAAACCTTGACAGAAAACACACGGGCAGGCTATCCTATTACATATATTGCCAATGCGGAAATGTCCGGCCTGGGCGGTACTCCTTCTGTCGTTATTTTTCTTACAGCTGACAGCTTCGGCGTGTTGCCGCCTATCTCCCGGTTAAGCAAAGAAGCGGCCATGTATCATTTTGTTACAGGCTTTACTTCGAAGGTAGCCGGTACGGAACAGAACATTACGGAACCGGTACCGACCTTCTCCACCCTCTTTGGCGAGCCTTTCATGCCTTTGCATCCCCAGATTTACGCCCATATGCTGGGCGAACGGATTGTAGCCCATAATACGACGGTCTATCTGGTCAACACGGGCTGGACCGGCGGCCCCTATGGAACAGGCAGCCGTATCGCTCTGAAATATACACGGGCTATGATTACTGCTGCCCTGAATGGCAGCCTAAAAGAATCTGTCTATGTGCATAACGACCGCTTCAACGTAGATATTCCCCAGACCTGCCCGAACGTGCCGGAAAAACTCCTGAACCCCCGCGCAACCTGGGCAGACCCGGCAGCCTATGATGCCATGGCCGTTAAGGTAGCGAAGCTGTTCTACGATAACTTCCATACGAAATATCCCCGTATTCGTGAAGATATCCTGAACGCCGGACCACGGCCATGATTTATCACTCACTGAAGGAGGCATTCCATGAAAAAGCAACTCGTTGTAGCCATGACAGCCGCATCCCTCTTGGGCTTTTGCGGCGGTACAGCTGTACAGGCCTTTGACCTGGGATCCATTTTAAAGGTTGGCGGTGTTTCCGTTCTCGTTTCCAAATACGGAGACCAGATCAACACCTTCCTGAACAAATTACTCATGAAAAACGGTGTCGGCACGGATTATGCCACAAAGGTCGTTCCCATTATCAGCGGCGGTACAGGCAAATATATCGGTGCTGTCCAGGTCGTCGGACCGACGGCACAGGTCGATAAGGTAAAGGCTGTCGCCCAAATTGAAGCCAGCTTCAATGGCATTGCCCGGGCTAACGCCCTTATTCCTGTCGAATCCTTAGACGTGACAAACATGAGCCGTGTCCAAGGCGTCGGCGTTTCTGCTACGATCGATTTGAAATTCTAAACAGGACATAGTGAAAAGGGAGCTTCTCTCCTGCTACAGGCAGGAAGGAGCTCCCTTTTCACGTGCAGGCGTCTATGCCGCTTAGACCTGAGCCGGTGCCGGTACATCTGCCGGCACGTCGCCTTGCACTTCTGTACGGCGGCGGTACGCAGCGAGATCCGCTACGGTAATAAAGGTCAAGCCATAGGCCTTGGCAAATTGCATGAGTTCCGGTGTACGGGCCATGGATCCGTCAGCACTCATGATTTCGCAGCAAATGCCGACAGGTGCAAGGCCGGCCAGACGGCACAGGTCGGTCGTCGTTTCCGTATGGCCCGTACGGCAGAGAACACCACCGGTCTTGCTGCGCAAAGGAAAGACATGACCAGGGCGGCGGAAATCCTCCGGTTTGGCCCGGCCGTCGGCACACATACGCATGGTGTGGGCCCGTTCACCGGCAGAAATTCCTGTGGTCGTATCGACATGATCGATAGAAACGGTAAAGGCCGTCTCATGGTTATCCGTATTTTTTTCTACCATAGGTCCCATGTGCAGGCGATCCAAAATAGCACCATCGCAGGGCATACAAATAAGACCCTTGGCATAAGTTGCCATGAAATTGACCGTTGCCTGCGTAGCCAGTTCGGCACTCATGATGAGATCGCCTTCATTTTCCCGGTCCGCATCATCTGTGACCAATACCATCTTGCCCGCCTTGATGTCGCGGATTGCCTCTTCAATCGTGCCAAACGTAAATTCGTTGTTCATGTTTTGTTCCTCCTAATGAAATAGTTTCTTTCATGGAAGATCTATTGGGTGGGGACTATGTTGTACCTGTAAGGTTTCATACCGAAAACGCGTAACCTTTCCCTTTTTGTGCGGTAAAAAAGCCGTGCACACAAAAAGGGCGCACGGCAAAACTACGTTTTCTGCTGTCTTTTCTCATCCAGACTATACTGTCGGTACCGGAATTGCACCGGTTCATGCTTGCGCTCGCGGACTCTACCGCCGGTAGGGAATTACACCCCGCCCCAAAGACAATAAATCATATGAAATTTTCTATAGTATAGCACATGCCTTCTGATTTGTAACTATCTATGTCAAAATAGCATCGTTCAGCGTAAAACTATACTTTTTCCAGCTGGCTGTTTTCTTCTTGCCGGGCAGCGGCTTCCTTTTGCAACCGTCCGATCAGCGCATCAGCAGCCTGCTCATAGCTCTTATA
The DNA here is from genome assembly GCF_027681725.1 of Caecibacter sp. AF58-12pH5A. Taxonomy (NCBI): domain Bacteria; kingdom Bacillati; phylum Bacillota; class Negativicutes; order Veillonellales; family Veillonellaceae; genus Caecibacter; species Caecibacter sp. AF58-12pH5A. The sequence goes on from NZ_JAQDBC010000004.1 coordinate 76,498, forward strand.
CTTCTTGCGCTTCTTAGCCGGATACGTACTGAGCTCGTTCTTGAAATCGTATATGGTCCGGCCGTAAAGGTCCGGCCTTTCCCGGAAGCGGCTAAAAATCGTCATCCCCTGCATCGTTTCAGCGCCTACAATGGTGCCATCACCACTGCAGGCCAGGAGGACGATGGTCCCCGGTCCCAAACGACGGCGGCCACCGCCAATGCCCACATAGCCACGCCGCCGCAGACGGCTTACAGCCTGACGATAGGCCCGTACCTGTAAGCGCACGCCTACAGCCTGCATGACCATGAGCATAAAGAAGAGGGCAAAGAGCCATTCTTTCTGCATAGCTTACACATCCAGCACAGAAATATCCAGCTGATCAAAGCCCGTAAGCAGCTGGCGCAGGCTGGCTGTAATTTCTTGGCAGCCACCGGCTTCTTTGCTTTCAATATTGAGCGGCATATTGGGATCATGGAGAGACATCCGCAGGAGTGCCCAGCCTTGCGGGAACACAAGGCGCACGCCTTCATACGACGGCGTGGCTATTTGTATACCTGCCGCCTGTGCCCGTTCAGAGAACGCCTGGAGTACGTTTTTACCATATTCCCCGGCCTGATCTGCCGTAATTTTCAATCGGTATTCTACGCTTTCTGCCGGCTGCTTCAGTGCTGCAATCAGATCACCCAGCTCTTTCCCCTGCTGTTTAGCCTGGGCTGCAGCGATGATCAGGCGCACAGCCAGGAAAGCGCCGTCGTCGAGATAATAATTTTCCCGTAACGCGCCGTGACCCGATGTTTCAATAGCCAGCGGCGAAAGGGTGCCTTCTTCATTGAGGCGGATACATTCGTCAATAACGTTCTTGTAACCGCGCATATACCGGTGATGGACCAGATGGAGGGTCTGCGTCAGGAACTCTGTCAGCTCATCACTCGTGACAGAATCAGTAACAATAGTACTGCCCGGATAGTCCGGTGCCAGGATAGCAGCAATCATGGCAATCAGAGCATTGCGGTTCACTTCTTCCCCGTTGGACAAAACGGCACTCATGCGGTCGACATCGGTATCAAAAATGAGACCTAAATCAGCATGATTCTTTAATACGGCCGCGCGGATAGCCGCCATAGCCGCAGCGTTTTCCGGGTTTGGAATGTGATTGGGGAACATGCCGTCCGGTTCCAGGAATTGGCTGCCCGTCGTGTCAGCACCAAGGACATCCAGGACATCTGTAACGAAGAAGCCGCCACTGCCATTGCCGGCATCGACGACGATATGCATCCCCTGCAAGGGCTTCTCTTCTACAGGCACGCCCAGCCGCATGCTGATAGTCTGGCATAAGTGTTCAGCATACAATTCCATCAGATTTAACGCATGGACCTGGGCCAGATCCCCGTGCTGTTCCGGAAGGGCAGCCGCCTGAGCCAAAAGGGCACGGATATCCGTTTTTTCCAGGCCCCCTTCAACGGTAAAGAATTTCATGCCATTGCGGTTATACGGCAAGTGGCTGGCCGTCAGCATGATTGCCCCGTCCATCTGAGTCTGAGAAAAAACAATAGACATAAACATAGCCGGTGTGGACGCCAGGTCACACTTAAACACATCGGCTGCACAAGCCGTAAGACCAGAAAAGACAGCATCCTGCAAGAGCGATGCCGAAATACGGGAATCATGACCTACGGCAATCCGCAAGGCAGCCGGTTCTTTTCCTAGTTTTTTGGCAAGAAAGGAAACGAACGCAGCAGCAATCCGGTTTACGGCTTCCGGCGTCAGCGTCACGTCTTCACCAGGTACCCCGGCGACAGCAACGCCGCGAACATCACTGCCATTTTGCAGTTTCATCATTTCCATTTCAGTCATCATCATGTATATCCTCCTAAATTAGTTTACTCTTGTCGCATTTTCGCTTCCAGATCACGCTTAATCTTACTCAGTACTTGTTTCTTCAGATCTGATACGGCTTCATCCCACCAGCGGGAACGCTGTTCCGGATCGTCAAGACAAGCCAACGCGTCGTGCAAGCTTTGACCACGCAAAATACGCTCTACTTGCTGGCTGCGATAAATGCCCTGCTTGCAGGCATTTGAAAAATGTTCACAATTATGAAAAAGCAGGCTGTATTTTTCATTCCCCAGACAGGCTCTGGCAAAAGCTACCGTTTCTTCAATGCTGCAGAGCTGCTGCCGCTCACGAATCGTGTACAGGCAGACCTCTGTCTGGCCGCCTTGGAGGAACAACTCCAAGGAAGTGGCCCGTACCTTCGTATCCCACCAATCAAACGGATTGTGGTCATCGTCACCGGCAAAGGTAATGACCTCCGTATCACTTATATAAATACCGTGATGGTAATACAGGCCGCCTAAGCGGCGTACGCGAATGTGATCACCACGCCGGGGCCGTGTGGCCAGCCAATGGGCGGCTATTTTTTCGTCCTTTAATACAGATAAAAGGGAATGCACATCAATTGCCATGAAACCTGACTCCTTACATTCTTAAACCGGTATTGCCTGGATAGACCGTCACATATGCTGCAACAAGCCATCAATATCTTCCTGCTTCGTCATCCAGCTGGTCACGAGGCGTATGGTTTGTGTGCCATCGGGATTATCGAGCCACTTTTCAAACAGGACGTACTCTGCCAGAGCGTCTGCCTGTGCAGTTGTTACGATGGGAAAAATCATATTCGATACCGGCGTATAGGCAAAGGAATACCCCTTTTCCTTCAGCCCGGCAGCTAGTTTCTTCCCCCACGCATCGGCCATACTCCCTAAGCGCGTATACAAATCATCCTGGAGCAAGGCCTTAAACTGAAGGCCTAAAAGCATGCCCTTGGCAAAGAGAGCCCCATGCTGCCGCATGATAAAGCGGAAATGGGGCTTTAGTGCCTCATTGAGGATCACTACCATTTCGCCAAAAAGGGCGCCGCACTTCGTGCCACCCAAATAAAACGCATCCGCCAGGGACGCTATATCCTGCAGGCTAAGGTCATTGTACTCCGACCCCAGGGCCATAGCCAGGCGGGCCCCGTCAATATATAAATAGAGTCCATGAGCATCACAGCAGGCACGTAATGCCTGAAGTTCTGCTTTCGTATATACGGCTCCCATTTCTGTCGTATCGGAGATATAAACTAATTTGGGCAAGACCATCTGGTCCGTTTCATGAAACGCTACGACCTTATCAATCTCTTCCGGCGAGATTTTTCCATCTACTGCCGGCACAGACAAAATTTTATGCCCCGTCGCTTCAATAGCGCCCGTTTCATGGACACAAATATGGGCTGAATCAGCAGCGATTACAGCTTCATACGGCCGCAGGAAGGCTGCCAGGCAGACCAGGTTGGTCAGTGTCCCGCCGGCAATAAAATGGACGTGTGCCTGTGCCTGTCCCGTGAGAGCCCGTATCATTTCCGTAACGGCAACGGAATATTGATCATGGCTGTAGCTATCTGCCGGCATCAGATTATGCTCGGCCAAGGCTTGAAAAACGTGGGGATGTGCCCCTGCACCGTAGTCATTTTTTAAAAATATCATCGCCATATCCTCTTTTCTCATACGTATCCCAGGAATTGTATGCTATTACTATTTTATTATATATATACAAGGTACGAAAAACAAGAAACAGAGACTGTATCTTCTAATTTATGCCCTGATCCAGGTTCTGGATTCTAGGTTCTCTATGCTGACACAAATATACTCAAACTATGGAGTATGTTCATTTCTCCAATGATATAACTCTTTTTAGAGACTGTTTTCTTATTCTATTCTATCATTTTATATCATTTTATTTTAATTATTAAATTGAAACGAAATAAAATTGATGAATTACCTGTCAGCAAAATATTTTACTAAAGAATAACAATTATTATTTGACAGTCAGGGATTATAGTGCTATAGTATGAGCAACGGATAACAAATATTAGTTATTTGCTAAAGAGAGTATATTACAAGGAGGAAACAAATCATGGAATTAAAAGGATCAAAAACAGAACAAAATTTACAGGCCGCATTTTCCGGTGAATCCCAGGCCCGCAACAAATATACCTATTATGCCAGCGTAGCAAAAAAAGCAGGCTATGAACAGATTGCCGCATTTTTCGAAGAAACGGCCAATAACGAAAAAGAACACGCCAAGATTTGGTTCAAACAGCTCCATAACGGGGAACTGCCCGACGATATTGCTGCATTAAAAGATGCCGCTGCAGGCGAACATTATGAATGGACAGAAATGTACCCGACTTTTGCCAAAGAAGCTCGTGAAGAAGGCTTCGATACGATTGCCTTCCTCTTTGAAAAGGTAGCTGAAATCGAAAAGCATCATGAAGAACGCTACTTAGCCCTGCTCAACAACGTGGAAAAGAAAACCGTCTTCAAAAAAGCTGAAAAGAAGACCTGGATTTGCCGTAACTGTGGTTTTATCCTGGAAAGCGAAGAAGCTCCGCAGAAATGCCCTGTCTGTGGTCATCCCCAGTCCTTCTTTGAACTGCGTAACGTAAATTATTAAAAAAAAACGACTGTAGGAACATTCCTGCAGTCGTTTTTTTTGCCTTATAACAGAGTCAATGCTTCCTGTACGCTGCCCACGATATGCCCGGCAGAAGCCTGCACAGGCTGTGGTGCGTAGGAAAAAGTGAAGGAAATATCAGCACTTTCCAGCATAGATATATCGTTATATGAATCACCAATGGCGCCTACACGTTCAAGTGCCAAGGCCTGGCGCACCGTTTCCAGTGCTTGGCCTTTGGAGCAGCCTGCGCCGACAATATCGAGAACTACCGTATTGGCATAAGCTTCTATGGTTCTGCCATAGTGCTGCTGCGCATCGCCTGCCATTTCCTTAGCCCGGTCCTCGCTGCCTGTATAAAAGGAAATACCGTAAATATCCTTGCCATCAAGCTCCTCAAAATCATCGATATGGGTCTGCATGGGGTTATCAGCCGTACCAAAGGTGTATACCGTATCTCCTGCCTGAATAACAGCATTTTCTAACTTGCCATAGCGGTCGTACAGAGACTGGACGAGGCTTATAGGGACGACCTTCTTCTGCAGAGTCCGCAGCTGTTTGTCCAAAACCAGAGAACCGTTAGCGAGAATATAGAAATCGTAGGCTACATTATCGCCTGTAGCCTGGCGTACGCCCGTCAATGAACGGCCTGTGCTGATACCAAAGAGGCCGCCTTGTGCCTGAAAAGCACGGATAGCCTCCCTGTCACCGGGGCGATATGTTTCTTCTTGAAACATGAAGAATAAGGTATTATCAAAATCACTTGCCAAGGCTTTCTTCATCATCTTAACCCCATAATATTTCAGCGTTCTGCACAGCATATTTACCGCCACTTACTTCGATTGCTGTACCCGTAATGTAGCTGGCTTGGTCAGAGGCCAGGAAAACCAATGCCTGGGCCATTTCGTCGGCTGTGCCTACGCGGTGCAGGGCAATGGCATTGATCAGCGCATGATTGGCATCGTCAGCAATGCGTTCTGCATTCATCGGTGTATCAATGATGCCAGGGATATACGCATTGACGCGGATATGCTGCGGTGCCAGTTCAGCTGCCATCGTCTTGGTCATATTCGACACAGCTGCTTTTGTAGCGCCATACATGGTGCCGCCTACAGACGGAATGAGGGAAGCAAAGGAAGACGCGTTGAGAATAACGCCGCCCTTTTCGCCCATAGCCCGGGCTGCAATTTGCGTTCCAAAGAGTACGCCCGACAAGTTTACGGCAACGGTCTGCTGCCAGTCTTCCGGCGTAATTTCCATAAGCCGTTTGCCGACATTGATGCCGGCATTATTGATCCATACGTCAATCGTGCCAAAGCGGCTGACAACCGCATCGGCAAAGGCCTGCAATTCCTCTGCCTGACCGGCATCAGCCTGTTTGACAAATACATTGGCACCTGCCTTAGCGCAGCGTTCTTTAAACGCATCTATGCGTTTCTGTGTGCGGCCACATACGGCTACATGAGCACCTTCACGGCTAAAAGCCAAGGCACAGGCTTCACCGATACCGGCTGTGCCGCCGGTAATGACAACCACTTTATTCTTTAAGCCTAAATCCATCATTACCCCTCCTGCTCTATTCGTTATTGTTCTCTTTTTTGTTTATTTCTCTGACGGCGTTCCTCCAGAGCTTTCTTCTTTTCCAGGCGCCGTTCATTGAGCCGTTTTTCACGGGCTTTTTTCTTGCGGAATTTAGCTAATAATTCCTGTTCGTGCTTCAGTTTTCTATCTTCATTCTTTTTAAGTGTATATGCCACAAAGAAGGATACCAAACTCAGGGCCCCTGAAATGGCGGCAAAAATATAGGACTCATCGCGAATACAGCCACCCGTAAAGAAGGCCCAGACGATACCTATTATTACTAATATATACACTTTTCTCATACTGTTAAACTCCTTATGCTATAAGATTTATCGTGCAACGTTCAAACACCTTGCTACGTGCCAGCACATATGCCAGACGCCTGCCCGTCAGTCCTTTTTTTCTTCCAGGCGCTGACGCAGGTGCATCATAGCCGGACGAATGTGGCAGTAACCGCCAGGGTTCTTATCGAGATACTTCTGATGATATTCTTCGGCAGGATAAAAATTCTGTAACGGCAATACTTCGACTGCCAGGGGTTTGCCCAGCCGGTCCGCTACGCTATTGACCACTTTGCGGATATCCGTCAGCAGCCGTTCGTCTTCATAATAAATCCCGGTCCGGTAATTGGTGCCGGCATCGCCGCCCTGGCGATTGACCGACAAGGGATCGATAACCATAAAATAATAATCCAGAAGCTGGGCAGTCGGCATAATGGCATCGTCGTACGTAACCTTTACGGTTTCCGTATGGCCTGTCGTCTGCGTACACACTTCTTCGTACGTCGGCTTTTCTGTATGGCCGTTGGCGTATCCCGTTTCTGTAGAAAGGATACCGGCAAACTGATCCAGGAACTTTTGCATGCCCCAGAAGCAGCCGCCTGCTAAATAGATTGTATGCGTCATGTGAATTCACTCCTTTACCGTATCATATCATATAAACGCCCTTTTGTGTACAAAAGAGGTGTGCATTATACCTATCCTTTTCCGTAAATTTTCCTAATACCGGATTTGCCGCCCTGTATGGAAGGGGCAAAATCCCGCTGCATAGGGTCCGACGGCATATTGCTGAAAAAGGAAGACGATTTTTCCTTGCTCATCGACGTAAAACACAGCTGGCAGTTCTGTGAGTCCTTGAAAATCAGCATACGTCTGAAAACGCCCGGTCATAATTTGGAGGCGCATTTGACGGTTCAGTGCCGGCAATGTCATAAACTGTCTGTCCTCTTCGCGCACGAGCTGCTGCCAGTCTACGCGTTTACCTGCAGGCAAACGAAACGTATAGCCGGCAACACCGGTTAACGGGTGGGCTGCGTCTTTATAATACACACTATCATAGATGAGCAAGGATAGTATTTTGGGGCTGGAATAGGTAATTTCTCCTGTTATGGTGCGGCTGAATCCGGCACGAATAGGATTGCTTTCATAGGCCTGACAAGCCTCGTCCGCCAGGACACGCAAGGCACTGTTGATGCGGTCTGCACCTTTTGCATACCGTGTATCCCCTGCCAGTACCTGTGGTATTTTAGCAGTAAACCCGTCCTTTTGTACGACATAAGCCGGTGCCTGCTGCAACGGTTCCGACGCACTGGCGGCAACTATCCCGGCGAGGCAGCCCAGGAGCAAAAAGAGAGTAAAAAACGTATTTATAACTTGCCGACGAACCATGGTGGCTCACTCCTTTCAAACGCGATGTTCTTTAGACGTTTTCGAAACAGACTGTAACTGGGATAGCCGGAACCGATGCATTGTCAGATAAAACCTTCTGTGCTATGCTTAAACCGAGGTGATTATCATGAAAGAAGAAGAACTTTTATCCCGTCTCGATCCGGCTGCTCTGGTTCAGGCAGAAGCAATTTTAGAACAATTGGGCCTGCCGCTCGATACGGCCTTTAATCTGTTTTTGCGCCAGATTATTTGTCATAAAGGACTGCCCTTTGCCGTGCAGCTGCCGGAAACAGCGGATATACCGGAAGAAACGCCGTCTGTGCCTACGCGGCAGGACATTGAAAAAGAAATCCGGGAAAACCTGGAAATGATGAAAAAGAGTATGCATATTCCCTTAGCCGACTGGCCGGAATAAGGGCTTCTCCTCTCTGACAGACTGAATCAGAGAGGAGTTTTTAATTGGTACTCGTTTGCTATTTCCAGTACCCGCGAGTACAATAAGAGAAGAACTACCGCTAACGCCCCAGGGGAGATGACGCCGACATGTTTGCCATCATAAAAAACAAGCTCAAACAACACAGCACGGCTGTACGCCGTTTTTTAACGGCTCTCATAGGTACGCTTTGCCTGTGCGGCGTCATCTTTTTTACGGCCATGCACGGTGCCGCCCAGCTTTTTAATCATGCCATGGCCGAGCAGCACATGCTGCGTGGCACCATTACCGTCGCTACGTTATCCGCTGATTTTACAGGACAAGTCGAGTTTACCGATCTCCTCTGGAAGGATCCCGACGGTCATGTCATTCTCGAGGTCCCCAGCGGCAGTTTTACAGTCCGTCCCTGGGACGTCATTACAAAGAATATTACGTCGACGAGTCTCCTCAACCTGACCCTGAACGACGCCACGATTGCCGCCTATTTCGACCACAATATGCGCATGGATCTGGTCTTACAGGACCCGGCTGAACGGCAGCAGGAGCTGGAAAAGGCGCGTCGTGAAGGGCGCTCGTGGCGCGACAGGATCCGCAATTTCAACTGGAATGGGCAAAAGCTGCACTGCTCTATTGACCTCAATAACTGCCGTTTTGAATCGTTTCATAAGCGGCGTCACTATATTATGGACAGCGTCAACGCCCACATCGGTATTTTTACAGGCCGGCGTATTGACATGAAATTTTCCACAGGCCGCTTTTCCGGAAACGCCATTGGCGACGGCATCGCCATTAGTGGTATTATCGACCTGAAACCGGCAATGCCTGTCATGGATATGAAAATGGATATGGTCAACATCGATCCCTCGTCTCTGGGTCTGGGTGACGATGTACACGATCAGCTGACTCTTTCGTTCCATGTCCAGGGTCCTCTCGATTATCCCGTTGCTGACGGGCACCTGAAAATGGCACAGCTCGACTTGCCGGCCCTATTTTTTACCGACGTGAAGGGCAACGTGCACTATGAAAATTCCCTCTTCACCTTTACGGATGTCACGGCCTCCGTCTATGGCGGCACGCTAAAGGCCTATGGTGATTATAACCTGGCCACACGGGCCTACGATATTTATGGAGAAGGCTCAGATCTCGAAAGCAGTATTGCCTTACAGGATATGAAGTTCCGTACACGCGTTCATCTGAACATGGCCCTGCGCTCTGACGGGCAGCCCCATCAGGTCATGGCCTATGGCAGCTTTTACTCCGATAAAGGCTATTATTTCCCAATTCATTTTACAAAAATAGCGGGCCGCTTCAATAACCAGAACCGCAAGCTTGACTTCTACGACGTCGTCATCAGTACTTCCTTAGGTGATATACGCACAGATGCCCTGCATATTGTCAATGGCGATGTCAAGCTCAGTACCATCCGCATGGTCGATCCTGGAAACGGCGATTCCCTGGTGCTGCACGATCCGGCCCGCGTACAGCAACAGGCGGAAACTCGCAAACAATTCCGGGAAAACGTCAAAAATCTCAAAAAGAGTATGCAAGCTATGCGCCACAGCCTGGGAGATATGCGGGACAGTCTCCAATCGCTGCAGGGAAAATGATAAAAAATAAGTACGGCTTACACGCTAAAGTAGTATAAGTAGTACTTATTTTATGTTTGGAACACGAATTATGCCAACAGATCCAGCAATGCTTTGCCAGCGGTGCAAGCCGGGCAGAAGCAGTATTGGCCGCCTTCAGCCTTTACCTTCTTAGCCTGTGCCGTCAGGGCCGCTGCCTGTTCAGCACCGAAGACCTTCGTGCCTGCAGGGGAATCGAAGAAAGCCAGTACGGTATCAATGGATTGAACATCCGCTTTCAGTTCGGCCACTAATTTTTCTGTAGCTGCCGCTTCGTCTGCCGTGCCTTCAGCCTGGAGCCAGGCCTGGGCCAATTCTTTCAAGCCGGAATAGATACTGGGAGAGGCAATTAAAGCCTGTACTTCCTTCAATACCTGATCACGATGTGTTCCTTTTTCCATACGTATCATCCTCTTTTCTGTTGTAAAAAAATAATTTACATCTAGATTATAGCACGCCCGTATAAGAGCGTCAACAACGAAACACCAGCCTCTGCCGTAAGCCCTTCTCAGTTGCCCCTGACAATAGAATTCTTCCACTGGGAGCCAACGAGACTCGATGTCCTGGCCAGACTTTCTACCATTTGGGAAACGGCCTTATAATTTGCCTGTACGCCTTTTTCGCTATTTTCATAGGTGGCTGCATTTTCCTCTTTAATGCCCAGGTCGGAAGCTACCTTTTCTGCATCCATATTGGCACCAATAAAGACGAATTCCCAGCCCTGTTCCTGGGCTGCATCGATTTTCTTCTTGATCTGTTCCTGATCATATTTCTGGCTGTAATTTTCCAGTCCGTCTGTAATGATGACGAAGAGCACCTGATGACCAGGATCGTGAATCCCTTTGACCGCATCCATTTTATCAATGGCCATGCCGACGGCATCGTAGAGAGCGGTAGCACCGCGAACCGTATAGGTGTCTTCACTCATGTCGCTGACTTGCGCAATGGGCTGGCGATCTGTAAGGATTTCGTAATTACTGCTAAAGAGAACTGTCGTCACCTCTGTCGGCACAGGGAGTTTCCGTTCCTTCGCGAGCATCGTGTTATAACCGTCGATCGTATTCTTCTCCAGGCCTTTCATAGAGCCGCTCTTATCGAGGACCAAAACGACATCGAGTTCCTTCGCTGCCACAGGAGCTGCCGGTTTAACCGGTTCCGCCGGCGCAGTGCCCGTCGTAGTACCTGTCGTCTCTCCTGTCTGCGCAGGTGCCGTACCGGTACTGCCCGTAATAGGGACTACACCGGCTCCGGACGTATTCTTTAACGCTGTACCTACGGCCGGTACCTGCTCCAGGATCTGGTTTAAGGCATCCTGCCACGGATTAGCCGCCAATACAGGCAGGCTCAGGCTGAGGGCGCAACAGAAGGCCGCCCCGATTTTTTTATAGTAACGCATGCGTATCACTCCCTTTTTAATGGAAATAGAATGTATAGTACTATTATAACAAAGGATTGTTACAAATGAATATAAACTCTGCATTTTTCTCATTTCTGCCGTCAGAAAACGCAAATACTTTCTCCTGACACGACAAAAAGACCGTTTCTGCCATGGGCGGCAGAAACGGTCTTTCTCTACGTATAGTTATGCGCTTAGCGGCTCTTGTAACCGGCATAAGACGTTTTCAGTTTTGTATTGTCAGCCAGTACCTGGCCCACACTTTTTCCTTGGTTCAATTGGTTTACAGCAGCCAAGGCCTTATCGGAAAGGTATGCTGGTTGGAACTTGCCTAAAAGCCGTGTTTCATCGGTGCTCCAGAAAACACCGCTATTTTCATCGCGGCCCTGCAGGAGGAAGAGAGCGTCGCCCTGGCGGTTTACTTCTGCCAGTGTCATGCCCTTGCCCTTTTGCCATACGGCAATGGCTGCGCACAAGCCCGCATCATCGCTCCGCTTACGGTTGATGATGAGAACCTCCTTCGTATCTTTGTATTCCGTGCAGAAATTGAAGTCCCCTTGGGAATCCATGGCCACGAAAATCGGACCACGGCCATCGTATTGCGGGGCAATGACCTTATCAATTGTCTGTGCTTTGCCTTCACCTTGTGTCTGGGCGTGGAGATCATAATCGTAGGCGTTGATATAGCGGCCCTGGGCATCAGTTTTATTGGTCATGGCCACGATGCCTTTGACGCCGGGAATCTGGAAATAATCAACGGCAGCCCGGACAACGTCGACTGGCGATGCTGAATCGATCCAGCAGTCAATGCCATTCTGGCTCAGCGTACGATATACTTCCTTCATTTCCGGTGTAACTGTAATGCCGCGTTTAAAGGAAACACGTACCGGGCCGGCCAAAGACAGGCTGTCAGCCGGGCTCATGTAATGTCCTTTATCCCAGGTCTGGCCTTTTTCCGGGTTGCCATAGTATGCGTCACACGTGAGGGCCAGATTATAGACCTGCTGCGGCGTCATGCCAGTAAACCAGTACGTGACCCAGGGATAAGAAACGGACGCGTCCATCGTTTCGCCAATGGCGTCGTAGAGCCAGCGCATTTTTGCTTTGAATTCCTGATAATCCGGACGTGCTTGTTCGGCTGCCGTGAGAGTCCTGCCGTTAGGCGTAACCAGGCCGGCTTTATAGAGGGATGCATAAGCCCGGGATGCATCGAAAATGGCATCGCGGATAGACACTTGCCGCCCGGAGCCATCGTCAGCACCATAGGTAGCATCGAGCTTATCTGCAGGAATGCCTGTTTTCAGGATCGTGCTCATCTGAGACGGCGCAATGGCAAAGGCCAAATGATCGAGCTGCCAGATTTCCAGCTGTTCTTCTACGTCCATAATAGACGTCGTATTGTCAAAATCAAAAATAGCATAGGGCCGTGCATCCTGACGATACGACGGTGCTGACGAACCATAGAGCCGTACCAGGTCATTCAGGCCCGTCTTAACAGCCGGATCCCAGGCCATACTCTGTACCTGCGTACCTGTCTGAGTCTGTACCATAGCTGCCTGCACGGGCATTGTAAGCGCCGGCATGGCCGGTGCAAAGGTCAACGCAGACAGAATGCACAAAGCGCCTGCACAACGTTTCCAGCTTTCCTGCCACCATCCATTCTGTTTCATAGTCATATCTCCTTTTCCGTTTTTTTACAGTAACTATATACGAAAAAGGTCAGATATGCATATACATTGCGTAAAATACCCGTAAAATACAGTACAGCTATTTCCCTGAGCGCTCATCGCCTGGTTGTCCCAATAATTTACTGGGCGGATAGGCATAATATTTCTTAAAGACCGTACTGAAATAGCTGGCATCCTTAAAGCCTGTTTTCCGTGCTACCTCAGCAATCGTAAACGTACCGCTTACGAGTAATTCTTTGGCCTTTTTCATCCGTATGTCCGTTAAATACGCAATATACCGTTTTCCTGTATACTTTTTGAAGATACGGCACATATAGCCTTCGCTTACATAAAAGACCTTGGCCACCTGTTCTAATGTAATATCCTGGTAGTAATTATCTTCCATATAATTTTGAGCCCACTTGACGATTTTTTCTGCACTATTTTGACTGGCTGCGCTATTCTGCGTCAGGTCATCGATGAGCTGATATACATAGCGTTGTACGGCCCCGGCGTGAGAGGCTCCGTTGATGGCGGCAATATACGCTTCTTCCATATGCCGTACCTTTTCTGCCGGGAAAAGAGCCTTCCCGTATTGATCGAGCAGGTCACAGCCGAATTTGATGAGGCTCACATTGACCAGACTGCGGGGATATTCCTGGGCCTGCATTTCCGCAAAAATACGGGCCATATATTCTTTTCCGGCAGCCGTTTCGTGATTGATGAGAAATTGTTCGAATACATCGTACGTGTGGGTAAAGTCAATCTTTTCTTCCCGCTCCGTTTCTTCTTTGGCACTGGTCCCCAAAATGATCGTTCCCCGGACTTGCCAAAAAAGATTCATGTGACATGTTTCTATGGCCTTTTTATATATTTCCGCCAAGGGCTTGTCTTGTTTCATATAGATGACCGTAGAAAACACACCGCCCCGCTGTTGTTCGCAGGTGGCAACGGTCTGTTGCAGCTGTGCGCGGACAGACGCATTCCAATGATCCAGAATGAGCACCAGTGTATCCTCTTTGCTGAGGAGCACACCATAGTCATGGAAGAGGGAAAAATCTTCTTCCCGGACGGACAACTTTTCCAGGTCGCCTGCTTTGGTTGGCGGCAGCCATCCGGCCAGGGCACATACGGCAATGGGCGTAAAGCGTTGGCGTCCTGAAAATTGCCGCAGTAAGGGCAGCAGCGTTGCATCACTTTCGTTCATGCGCAATAATTCCGTAATCCGTTCTTTCATGACAATAGGGTATTGGGCTGCCAGCTGTTTTTTTACGGCTTCAGCCTGATCCCGGTCCTGGTTTCGTTTAGCTGCTAAGGAGATACCTTTCTTTAAGGCTTCTACAAGATCATCCGGTTTAATCGGTTTTACTAAATAATCCGTCACGGCTACATGCATGGCCTTATAGACATAATCGAATTCCTTATACGCCGTTACGATGTAAATGAACATATCCGGATATTTAGCCCGCATCTGTTCGGCTACTTCCAAACCGTTGTAGCCCGGCATATTGATATCCAGCATAACGAATTCCGGCTTATATTGGTCGATGAGCCGTATGGCTTCTGTGCCATTTTCTGCTGTGCCACAAATCTCTAAGGGCAGCCGGTTCTTTTCAATGACCATTTTTACAAACTGAAAGACAATGACCTCATCGTCTGCAATGACAAGCTTATACATGCGTCTCACCTCCTGCGCATTACGACTGCGTATAGGGTATTTTCAACGTAGCCAGCGTGCCCGTATCGGGTAATTTTTCCAGGCGCAGGCTAAAATTGCCGTCGAAGAACAATTTGAGCCGTAAATAAATATTTTTAAGGCCAATCCCACTGAGATGAATCTTAATGTCATCGGTCTTGGGCAAATTGTGAACCATATCGACGACGTCGTCCGATACGCCACAGCCATTATCCCGTACCTGAATGATAATGTGGTCAGCCTCTACATACCCTTTAATCTCCAGTATACCAAGATAATTAATATTCTGAAAGCCATGGAGGATGGCATTTTCAATGAGAACCAGAATGCTCATCAAAGGAATCTGTACGGGCAAGATTTCCGGCTGGATGTCAAAGGTCGCCTTAAATTTGTCAGGAAAGCGCACTTTTTGAATATATAAGTAGTCACGAATATAATTCAGTTCTTCCTGAATGGTAATTTCCGCTTTTTCTTTCCCCAGGCTGAGACGCAATAAATTGGATAAGGCATAGGTCAGAGACGCAACGTTGGTCGCTCCTTCAATATATGCCTGCTGGGCAATGGTATTGAGCGTGTTGAACAGAAAGTGCACGTTAATCTGGGATTCCAAAAATTTCAGTTGTGTCTGATTCAGCAGTTCTTCCAGCTGTACCTGTGTTTCCCGTTCCCGCGTCAGATCCCGTTTATACGTATTGAGTTCTTCGTCCTTCTGGTTTGTCGTAATCAAATCGACGAAGGTATTGGTCAATAAGGAAAGATTTTTGGCAATCGCAATGAGGTGATTGGGCGAAATCAGAGGCAGGGCATCGTAATCGGCTTCACTGTTTTTATCCATATGCTGCAGAACCGCTTCATCAGGCAAGTCAGAGATGCGGCCAAAGCCACACAACAAATAGCCCAGGGTAGCATGATTGACCGTTACAGGCAGCTGGTTGACAGTGACGCCGAAACAGCACTGAAAGGTTCCCTCTTCAACAGCCAGCTTTTGCTGCTCGTAGTCAAACAGAAGGCAATTGCCCAGTTTTTTCTTGCGGCAGCGCTTGCATAAAGCCGGCAAATCCTCCTGATTTCCGTAAAGGCTGCCATCCTGATCCAGCAGGAAGCATTTCATGTGCACCAAGTCGGCAAAATTTACGATGACCTTGTCGAGATTAAATTTCTTGGCCATAGAGGAAAACTTCATCTGATCGAGATAATCGCTTTCGACGAGAGTCTTATTGACATCGGGATAAATGACGCTGATAAAGTGAGCCGGTGTAGCTTCCGGGTTGATGATCCGGTGGGTACAATCGTTGTCGACGTGACCGATTTTCCCTTTCGTCAGGACAATCTTCCGTTCGCCGCACCAATGGTAACACGTGCCGGAAATGCCGATTAGAATTTCGTGAAAGCCAAAATGATTATGCGTTACCTGTACCTTGTTAGGGTACAAAATAACCAGGGAAACGATCGGCTGGTTTTCCTTTTCATCCGGATCCAATTGCAGCCAGTACTGTTCGCCCCATTCCCTGACTACGTCGCGAATGATATCTACACCATAGTAATTTTTAATACGTTCCTTCATAGAGGCTGTCTGTTTTCCCATATTTTTTCACCTTATGCGCACCAGCCTTGCCGGCCGGCCCTGTTTTCTCTCTGTAAGTTAACGGCTTATAAAAATGCACAGAGAGTCAGGCCACCTGAAACCAGGCAGCCTGACTCTTATGTACGTCAATCAAAGAAACTCAGTAATATAGTTTTAGTTTATACATCGCAAGGTATTCCCTGTGCTGTATTAGAATTTGCCCAAAATAGCGCGGGAAATAACGAGGCGCTGAATCTGGTTCGTACCTTCGTAAATCTGTGTAATCTTGGCATCACGCAAGTACCGTTCTACCGGATATTCGCGCGTATAGCCATAGCCACCGAGAACCTGTACGGCATCGAGGGCTACCTTAACAGCCGTATCGGAAGCCAGTGTCTTTGCCATAGCTGCTTCTTTTGCAAAAGGCAGGCCGGCATCTTTTAATTCAGCGGCATGACGTACGAGCTGGCGGGATGCTTCGATCTGGATAGCCATGTCGGCGAGCATGAAGCTGATAACCTGCTGTTTAGCAATCGGTTTGCCGAACTGAATGCGGACTTTGGAATATTCCAAAGCAGCTTCGTAGGCAGCCTGGGCAATACCTACAGCCTGGGAACCGATACCAATGCGGGCGCCGTCGAGAACGGCCATAGCGCTGGAGAAGCCTTTGCCTTCTACGCCTAAGAGGTTTTCTTTCGGAATACGGCAGTCCTGGAACACGAGTTCCCGTGTAGCCGAAGCGCGGATACCCAATTTGTGTTCTTTTTTGCCGAACGTAAAGCCCGGTGTGCCTTTTTCTACGATGAAGGCAGAAATGCCACGCGTGCCTTTGCTCTTATCCGTGCTGGCCAATACGGTGTATACGTCTGCTTCGCCACCGTTACTGATAAAGCATTTGCTGCCGTTTAATACGTATTCATCACCATCGAGGACAGCTGTCGTCTGTACACCGGCAGCATCGGAGCCGGCATTCGGTTCCGTCAGGGCGAAGGCGCCTACTTTTTTACCTGTAGCAAGATCAGGAACATATTTCTTCTTCTGTTCTTCCGAACCATTCATCAGGATTGGCATAATACCTGTCGACGTGTGAATAGCCATGATGGCACCTGTTGCGGCATCGGCTTTAGCAATTTCTTCAATAGCTGCTACATAGGTTACCGTATCTGTTTCTGCGCCACCCAGGGATTCGGGTACAGGCATACCCATGAGACCTAATTCTGCCATCTTATGGATATTATCCCAAGGGAATTCTTCCGTTTCATCGTAATGGGCAGCGTTAGGAGCAATTTCCTGTTTGGCAAAATCAGCGACAACTTTGATTAAGCTTGCTTGTTCTTCATTCAAAAATGACATATTGCTAGTACCTCCACATGTGTAAGTTAAGAAATTAACAGAGAAGAAAAAGGTGCTTATTTTTTCTTCATTACCATAACAGTAGCTTGGCCGTCGATGACGACTTCGCCACGTTGGTTCTTAATGACAGTGCTCAGGACAATACGCTGTTTGGCATCGATCTTTTCGATAACTTCTGCCGTAGCAGTAATCGTATCACCGATTTTAACGGGTTTTACGAATTTTACGTTCTGAGATAAGTATAACCCATTTCTGCCCGGAATGCCACAGCCTACGAGCGTAGAAATAAAGGAAGCTGTCAGCATGCCGTGGCAAATGCGTTCGCCAAACATACTGTTTTTAGCGTATTCCGGATTGACATGCAGTGGATTGAAGTCCCCGATGATCCCGGCAAAATTTACGACATCAGCTTCGCTGATCATTTTGGTAATGCTGGCAGTTTCCCCTAATTCGATATCGTCATAGGCTCTTTCTGCAACAAAATCTCTGTGTTGAACCATCGGGTTAACACACTCCTTTACTGTAATAGTATGTCTTAGTCTTCAAAAACAGCGCCTTCCATGGCGGAAGAAACGAGTTTCGAATACCGCGACAAGTAGCTTCCCTTCTGAATGTAATTCTGTTCCGGACGTTTCCAGGCAGCTTTACGGCGGGCCAGTTCTTCTTGCGGAACCAGCAATTCTACACGCTGTTCGTTCAGGTCGATTTCAATCTGGTCGCCTTCCTGTACCAGGGCGATAGGACCGCCTTCAGCAGCTTCCGGAGAAACGTGGCCGACGCAGGCGCCGGATGTAGCGCCGGAGAAACGGCCGTCTGTTACGAGGCCAACTTCTTTAGAAAGGCCCATGCCGACAATAGCAGCTGTAGCCGTGAGCATTTCGCGCATGCCCGGGCCGCCTTTCGGTCCTTCATAACGGACGACAACGATATCGCCAGGGTTGATTTCGCCACCATAAATGGCTTTTACAGCAGCTTCTTCCTGGTCAAATACACGGGCCGGGCCCTGATGATGGAGCATTTCCGGTGCAACGGCAGCTTTTTTACATACAGCACCGCCCGGAGCCAGCGTACCATAGAGAATTTCCAAGCCGCCTGTCTGGGAGTAGGCGTTTTCCGGTGTTTTGATGATTTCGTCGTTGATGACTTTGCCATCGGCTACATTTGCTTCTACTTTTTCTCCCGTAACAGTCAGGCAGTCGCCATGGATGAGGCCCAAATCAAACAGTTCCTTCATGACCGCTTTGACGCCGCCGGCATAATGGAAGTCAGCCGGATAGCAGCCATTCGTAGCCGGTTTAATCTTAACGAGGTGCGGTACCTTTTTGGCAATATCCGTGAAGACATTGACGTCAAAATCGATATCTGCTGCATGAGCCAGAGCCGTTAAGTGCAATACCGTATTGGTCGAACCGCCAATAGCCATGTCGACGGCAATAGCGTTTTCAATAGCTTCTTTTGTAATAATCTGACGGGGCAGGATGTTATCCCGTACGAGGTCCATGATCTTCATGCCGGTTCTCTTAGCC
The DNA here is from genome assembly GCF_027681725.1 of Caecibacter sp. AF58-12pH5A. Lineage (NCBI taxonomy): Bacteria > Bacillati > Bacillota > Negativicutes > Veillonellales > Veillonellaceae > Caecibacter > Caecibacter sp. AF58-12pH5A. The sequence continues at coordinate 95,485 of NZ_JAQDBC010000004.1, forward strand.
AAAGCCAGTCTCTGGCCGGTAGCAGCCAGCATATCCGAACCGGGCAGGCAAAGGCCCAGGGCTTCGGTCATATAGTTCATCGTGTTGCCTGTGCCGAGCAGGTTACAAGCACCGCAGCCAGGCAGGGCCACTTGTTCACGGCGGGACAATTCATCGCGTGTAATAATACCGCGGACTACGTCGCCCTGATCAGCCATGAGGTCCGTATAGTTGATCTTGCGGCCATCGATGCAGCCTGTAGCCATGGTACCGCCGCTGATGAGGATAGCCGGAATATTCAGGCGTACAGCTGCCAGGAGCATCCCCGGTGTAATCTTGTCACAGTTCGTAATCAATACCATGGCATCATACTGATGGGCATTAACCATACATTCGATAGAATCGGCAATCAATTCGCGGCTGGCCAGCGGATAGTGCATACCATAATGGCCTTGGGCAATACCATCGCAGATGGCAATAGTCGGGAATTCTACAGGTGTACCACCGTTAGCAATAATGCCTTCTTTTACGGCTTTGGCAATGCTGTCCAAATGAACGTGGCCAGGCATGGCTTCGTTCTGTGTATTTACGACGGCAACGATCGGTTTTTCCAGATCTTCCGGCAAAAAGCCCATGGAATAATATAACGCGCGGTGTGTTGCTCTTTCAATGCCCTTAGTAGTAATTTCGCTTCTCATAAAACGTATGCTCCTTTTTAAATAAATTGTATAATCGCATTGCCTTAGCACGAACGGGAGCGCACGATATTTTACATATACGTACGTCCTTTCACTTAACGAGACATTCTCTATACGTATTCATGCATGGCAACTTTAGTCAGAACTATGAGTATCTCTCACAAATGGCCTTACATTTCCGAATAGTTACATCTATAGAATACCATATTGGCCAAATTTTTTATCTTAAAATTTTGACCTTTCATTTAATATTTTTGTCATCCCCAGGTCCCTGCCGGTCTTATTCCGGCAGGGTAAAAATTTTACCGGGATTCAAAATATCTTCCGGGTCGAAGACCTTCTTAATTTCCCGCATGTATTCCAGCTGCACAGGATTGGTAAAGGTTTCCATTTCTTTAATCTTCTTGCAGCCAATGCCGTGTTCCCCTGATAACCGGCCGCCTAGCTGATAGACGAGGCCATAGAGGTCCTGATGGAAGGCATCGAGTTTTTCGTTCCACACGTCATCCGGTGTATCACATTGCATGGCATGTACGTGAATGTTGCCATCGCCTATATGGGCCGCCGTAATCGTCCGGATACCGTACTTGCCTTCAAGCTCAGGCAGCTTTTTGATGAGCGTGCTGATTTTATCAATGGGCACGACGATATCTTCTGCATAAAAGACGAGGCTTTCAATACGCGTCGCTTCAGCGATGTCGCGTCGGGCCCGCCAAATCCGGTCTTGGTCGGCCATCAGCAGATCGACTGCGTGTATACTTTCACATAAGCTGACAATTTTTTCCATCTTCTGGTCTGTTTCTTCTTCCGTCAGGCCATCGATGGTAATGATGACATAGGTGACATTTTCTTCCTCTGCATGAGGCAGGTCGATTTTAAGGTTCTTTTTGCACAAGCGGATACAATTTGTATCCATCAATTCCAAGGAAATAGGATTAATCCCTTCCTTTAAAATCAGGTTAGGCAGCTGCAGTGCGTCATCGATGTCGTGGAACACAGCCAGCAGGTCTGCCGTATTCTTAGGCAAAGGCTGCAATTTCAGCGTCGCTTCGGTGACAACGACCAAGGTCCCCTCTGAACCGATAATCAGCTGTTCCAGGGCATAGCCTGTACTCTGCTTTTTAAGGCGGGCACCGACATCGAGGATTTCGCCACGCGCCGTAACGCAGCGCAGGGAATACACCTGATTGCGTGTTGTACCAAAGCGGACAGCCTTGTTGCCACCGGCATTGGTCGAAATATTGCCGCCAATTTCACAGCCTGCGTCGACACTGCACGGATCCCCGGCATAGAGCAAGCCATGTTCTTTCGCTGCATTCTGGATTTCAATCGTCGGCGTCCCGGCTTGTACGCGGACAAACATATTGACCGGATCCAATTCCAGGATTTTATTCATGCGGTCAAATACGAGGACAATACCGCCGCACACCGGAATGGCGCCACCAGCCAGTCCTGTACCGCCACTGCGGGGTGTAACAGGAATGCGCAAACGGGTTGCCAGTTTCATAATGGCTGCTACTTGTTCCGTCGTTTCAGGATAGACAACGGCTTCCGGCATATGATGATACAACGTATTTTCTTCCTGATCCGTTTTATAGCCTGCCAGTTTATCCGGATCGTTTGAAGCGTAGTGAGAACCTACAATTTGCTTCAATTCTTCCATAATTTCAGGTGTTACAGATTGATACGGTCGCATTTATCATGACACCTTCTTTTTATATGCTAATTTAAGTTATACGAAAAAGTCATTATACACGCCTAAAAAAACAGATCTTGTTCCTGCCGGAACCTGGCCCCGGCAGGAACAACTATCTGTCTATTCTATGGTTAACATAGAAACGAGTTTTATTTATCTAAAGATAAGTCAAAGGCTTTTTGCGTTCTTACATAGCTTTCATAACGGTCACGCGCATCCTTTTCCGTTTTCTGATACAGTGCTTCAGCCTGATCAGGATCTACCTTCTGGAGAGAAGCAAAACGTACTTCGCCCATGAGGAAGTCACGGAAGTTAGCCTTCGGTTCTTTCGAATCCAGGCTGAACGGATTCTTGCCCTGATCCTTCAGATCCGGGTTGTAGCGGTACAGCTGCCAGTAACCGGCATCGACGGCACGTTTCTGTTCCAGCTGGCTGCTGCCCTGACCGGCTTTAAGACCGTGGTTAATGCACGGTGCATAGCCGATGATGATGGACGGGCCATCATAGGCTTCTGCTTCGGCAATAGCCTTCATGAACTGATTCGGGTCGGCACCCATAGCTACCTGAGCTACATAAATGTAGCCATAGCTCATGCACATCATGCCCAAATCCTTCTTCTTCGTCCGTTTACCCATAGTAGCGAATTTACCAACAGCAGCCGTCGGCGTAGCTTTGGAAGGCTGACCGCCTGTATTGGAATATACTTCTGTATCGAAGATGAAGACGTTGACATTTTCATCCTGTGCCAATACGTGATCCAGGCCGCCGAAGCCGATATCATAAGCCCAGCCGTCACCACCAAAGATCCACGTGCTGCGTTTGATCAAATACTGTTTCATGCTATATACGCGTTCTAATTCGTATTTGCCGGCTTTTTCTTTTTCCAGTGCAGCAATGACAGCATCCGAACGTTCCCGTGTGCCGTCGGCTACTTCCATGTTGTCTTCCCAGTCCTGCAGGAGTGCTGCCAGTTCCGGCGAAGCAACGGCTTTGGCATCATCGACGTAGCCTTTCAGGAGTTCCCGGTTGCTGCGGTCGCCAATGAAGAAGCCTAAGCCATATTCGGCATTATCTTCGAAGAGGGAGTTACCCCAAGCCGGGCCATGTCCCTGCTGGTTCATCCTGTAGCCGTTTGTCGGCGCACTGCCGCCCCAAACGTTAGAGCAGCCGTGAGCATTGGCAATAATCATGCGGTCTCCGAAGAGCTGCGTAATAACCTTGGCATACGGTGTTTCTGCACAGCCTGCGCAAGCACCTGTAAATTCAAGGTACGGCATTTCAAACTGCGAGCCTTTCACCGTCGTTTTGTCGAGGAAGTTTGGTTTCTGCGGCAAATCAACGAGGTAATCCCAAAGAGCAGCTTTATCCTGTTCTTTATCATAATCGGTCATTTCCAGTGCCTGAGCCGGGCAGACCTTGATGCACGAGGTGCAGCCCAGACAGTCATTTACGGAAATAGCAATAGTAAAGTTGTATTTGTCAGTGCCAATGGCTTTCTTCTTAGACAAACCTGCCGGAGCCTGTGCAGCTTCTTCATCGGTTGTCAGGAACGGACGGATTGCAGCATGGGGGCAAACGAAGGAGCATTTATTGCACTGTACGCATTTATCTACATCCCAAGTCGGTACGAATACGGAAGCACCGCGTTTTTCTTCTTTTGCTGTATCCAAGGGGTATGTGCCATCTTCCCAGCCATCATAGATGGATACAGGGAATGTATCGCCCTGGAGGGCTTCCATGGGGGCAGCGAATTTCTTGAAGAATTCCGTATGTTTCATCGTGTCCGTTGTCTGATCTTCTGCTGTAGCCCAGCTTTCCGGATACGAAACAGGAACAATGGACTGTACACCGGCGTCGATAGCGGCCCAGTTCATATCGATAACACGCTGGCCTTTATTGCCATACGACGTGACGACAGAATCCTTTAATTTGCTGATTGCCAGATCCAAGGGGATGACGTTAGCCAGCTTGAAGAAGGCCGACTGCATGACCATGTTGATACGGCCGCCGAGACCGATCTTCTGCGCAATGGCAACAGCATCGACAATGTAGAATTTGACATGATTCTTGGCAATGCTGCGTTTCAGGGAAGCCGGCAGTTTTTCTTCCAGTTCAGCCGGAGACCACGTGCAGTTCAAGAGGAATGTGCCGCCTTCTTTGATGCCCTGGAGCAAATCGAAATTATGTACATAAGACTGACGATGGCAGGCAATAAAGTCGGCCTGATGAATCAGATAAGGCATGCGGATCGGTTCTTTACCAAAACGCAGATGCGATACGGTTACACCGCCGGATTTCTTGGAGTCATAGGCAAAATATCCCTGTGCATAAAGGTCCGTATTGTCACCGATAATTTTGATAGCCGATTTATTGGCACCGACAGTACCGTCAGAGCCAAAGCCCCAGAACTTGCAAGCATGGAGTTCTTCCTGGCCCAGGTTGATATCGCTGGTTCTCGGCAAAGAAAGGTTGGTTACGTCGTCGACAATGCCGAGGACGAAATGATTTTTCGGTTCGCTCTGTTCGAGGTTATCGAAGCAGGCAACGACATCAGCCGGCAAATATTCTTTACCGCCCAAGCCAAAGCGGCCGGCATAAATCTGCGGTGCATCCTGTGCCGTAGCATACGTAGCGGCTACACTCAGGTAAACCGGATCGCCATTAGCGCCCGGTTCTTTCGAGCGGTCCAGAACGGCAATGCGTTTTACCGTCTTAGGCAAAGCTGCCAGGAAGTGTCTTTCCGACCACGGACGGAAGAGGTGAATATTGAGACAGCCTACTTTACGGCCCTGGGCAACGAGACGGCGGACAGTTTCTTCTGTGACTTCGGCACCACTACCCATGATGACGATAACGTTTTCTGCATCCGGTGCACCTGTATAATTGAAGAGATGATATTCACGACCTGTAATTTCCTGAACTTTCTTCATGTAGTCTTCGACCATATCAGGAATAGCATCATAGAATTTATTACGCGATTCTAAATGCTGCATGTAAATATCGCCTGTTTCACAAGCACCACGCCATACAGGATGATCCGGGTTCAAGGCGCGCTGACGGAATTCAAGCAATGCGTCCTGATCGATAAACTGTTCCAAATCCTTATAATCGATGACTTCGATTTTTTGAATTTCATGGGACGTACGGAACCCATCGAAGAAGTTCATGAACGGCACACGGCTGGAAATGGCGGCAGCGTGAGCAATGGCAGACAAGTCCATGACTTCCTGTACACTCGATTCGGCAAGCATAGCCACACCGGTGCTACGGGTCGTCATGACATCATTGTGTTCAGCAAAAATGGTCAGGGCATGGGAAGCAACCGTACGAGAAGCTACATGGAATACACCTGGCAATAATTCGCCGGCAATTTTGAACATGCTCGGAATCATGAGCATGAGGCCCTGGGAGGATGTAAAGGTATTAGCTAAAGCACCACACTGCAGTGCACCATGCATAGCGGCTACAGCACCGCCTTCAGACTGCATTTCCTGAAGTTTTACAGTATGACCAAATAAATTCTTCTTACCCTGGGCAGCCCATTCATCTACGTGTTCGGCCATCGGCGATGAAGGCGTAATAGGGAATACAGAAGCTACTTCCGTAAACGCATAGGCAATATATGCTGCTGCCGTGTTCCCATCCATCGTTTTAAACTTTCTTTCCATTGTTTTGAACACCTCTCCTAAACTTAACGACTACGTATCAAGTGAAAAAAGACACTTGTCATATATGAATCTACCATCTTGTAACTATTACGCTTTAAGGATACTACAAAATGGCTCTCCTTGATTTGAAATTTTTTTACCTCTGTCTTAGTATTTTTACCCATTTTTGACATTCAAATAAATCATAGGTCATACAAGGCATACAAAAAAAGCAAAAACATGTTTCTATAGCGTCTTGCTCTGTTCCCTCACTTCCGTCGATTACATTTATGTAATTAGGATATATTCAATAACCTTATAAGTAAAATGACTTTTTCACAGTAACTTTTTAAATTATATAAATGATTCTCAACAAATACGCTGATGCCGTAGAATTGCAATGCGAAATAGCCTATGCTATAATGAAGATAAGTATTTGACAAATAATCTGTACAAAGAGGTGTTAATGATGGACGAATTCGATAATATTGCCCAGTACCCTATTTATTTTGCTCCTGGCTGTCAGCTGCTGCAATTGCAGCCTGGTATGGTTTCTGACGTGTATGATTACCTGCGTCACCTGTTTGGTAATAACATTCATCTGTACACGCGCTGCTGTGGTCTTGACGATGCAAACCAGCACAATGAAGAAGCCGTATTCATTACGTTATGCGATGCCTGTTTCCGGATTTACGGCTTAACCTATGCCAATCTCCATATGAGAGATTTCTGGGAAGTCTATGATGAATACAAAGATATTTATCCCTTAGGCGATAAGGAACAGGAATTGCGTGCAGCCTTGAAATCCACGCTCTGCGATAACGTCTTCCCGCAGGCTAAATTAAAGGACTGGCTCGACGAATGGAAGAGCTGGAGCACGAGCAACAAAGATTTTAAAGACGAAGCAGCTTTTAAGTAATGCCAAAGACTGGAACGCACAGGTTCCAGTCTTTTTTTGTCTCTTTTTCCGCGTTATTTGTCTCTTACGCCCCTATTATTGAGGGTAACCCATGGCATCATAATATATTTTTTTTTAACATATAACAATATTTACAAAAAAAGCCTTGCAATAAGTAATAGACCCTGCTATAATATAGTTGTAACAAATAAGAGTTATTTGTTAGTAACAATCAATAGTTAATTTCAAAATGTCTTTAATTACTGTGGGAGGTAATTACTATGAAAAAATTTGTATGTGGCGTTTGCGGTTTTGTATTTGAAGGCAATGAAGCTCCGGAAAAATGTCCGCAGTGTGGCGCTCCGAAAGAAAAATTCTCGGAACTCGTTGAAGGCGAAAAAGTATATGCTGATGAACATCGCGTAGGCATCGCTAAAGGCGTTGATGAAAGAATCCTCGAAGGTCTCCGTCAGAACTTCACAGGCGAATGCTCCGAAGTTGGTATGTACCTCGCCATGAGCCGTGTTGCTGACCGCCAGGGCTATCCGGAAGTTGCCGAAGCTTACAAACGCATCGCTTACGAAGAATCCGAACATGCTGCTAAATTTGCTGAACTGCTCGGTGAAGTCGTAACTGACGACACGAAGAAGAACCTCGAAATGCGTGCTGCTGCTGAACAGGGCGCTTGCGCAGGCAAGAAAGAAATCGCAACCCTTGCTAAACAGCTGAACCTCGATGCTATCCATGATACAGTTCATGAAATGTGCAAAGACGAAGCACGTCATGGCCGCATCTTTGATGGTCTCCTGGCACGTTATTTCGCTAAATAATCTCCTCCTCTTTCTCCCGCTTCCCGTGAAGCGGGAGATTTTTCTTTTCTGTTTTCAAAAACCGCGAGTCCATACTGAAAATCTGTTTCAGTATGGACTCGCGGTTTTATTTTGTTTTTTTCTCATTTAATGACTAATTGCTGTTTATACCCCTTGATCCGCTGCTTCAATGGCAGCCAATCCAGGACTTTCTTAATATTACGATCCCAAAACTCCCATACGTGATCGCCATCTTCTTCCCAGAATTCTATGTCTGTCAGTTGCCGGGCTTTTTCGTAAAAGGCAACGTTACAGGAATATAAGAAATCCTGGCGGCCAACGGCACAAAGCATTTTCGGCAGCTCAAGGCCCTTTTCCTTTGCCGCTTTTATTTCTACGAGGAGATCCTCTTTACCGCCACGGGGATCTCTATTATCAAAGGTTATCCACTTTTCTGCATCAGAATAGAAATCGGCTGAATCATAAAAAATGCCTACGTCGACGACGCCGGACAGGCTGGCTGCTGCTGCATACTGTTCCGGACAAAGGGCCGCAGCGTGCAAGGCTCCATAGCCTCCCATGGAAAGGCCGGCAATGAACGTGTCCTCCCGCTTCTGAGAAATACGGAACATGTTGTTCATGATTTCCGGAAGTTCTTTTGTAATATAATCAAAATAACGATAGCCATGCGGCTGATTAATATAATGCCCCCGTCCTGTCGTAGGCATAACGACGACCAGGCCCATATCCATGACATACTGCTCAATATTGGTAAAACGAATCCAGCTCGTCTGATCCCGCATGATCCCGTGCAGCAAGTACAAGACCTGGAAAGGTGGTTTGATGACACTGCGCAGTGGCTCAGGCGTGCGCGCACAATTCTGAGGATAAATCACTTCTACGCCCGTATCAATTTTTAAAGCATCGGAATAAAATTCAACGTGAAGAGATGGCATAGGAATCGCTCCTTTCGCTGCAAAGGCAGCCACACGGGAATCCCTTACAACGGTAGAACAGACGATATCCCGAAAGGGCCGTGATCGCATACGTACAAATGATGCATATATAAAAGTATACACTACATACTTCCATTATAATTGCAAACTGTTGCCCGTCAATATATGAACAGGAAAAAGGCTCCCTTTTACAGGAGCCTTTTTCCTAACCTTTCAGCCTCAGTCTGCGTGAAGCCTCATGCTTTTATTCTTTATTTTCCTAAGCGATAAAGAAAATCTTCGTAACCAAACGTATGGAGACATTCCAGCTGTCCCGTTTCGTGCAGTACGTAAATAGCCGGCAAGGGCATACCATTGAAGGTATTATTCTTGCAGGTTGTATAGATTGCCATATCGCCAAAGAGGAGAAAATCCCCCGGCTGAAGAGGCTGGGCAAAGCTATAATCGCCAATAACATCACCAGCCAGACAGGTCGGTCCGCCTAAGCGATAGGTGTAGGAATGCTCCCCTGCTTCACCAGAACCATACAGGGGTGGCCGGTACGGCATTTCAATGACATCCGGCATATGGCAGGCAGCGCTCGTATCAACCATAGCCACGTGCGTCGTGCCGTTAACCAGTACATCGAGCACTTCTGTTGCCAAATAGCCGGCATTGAGAGCCCATGCTTCGCCCGGTTCCAGATAGACCTCGACATGCCACTTTTTCTGAGCCATCGTGATGCAGGTTTCCAGTTCGGCCACATCGTACCCGGGGCGCGTCACGTGATGACCACCACCCATATTGAGCCACTTCAGCTGCGGCAGGATGAAGCCAAACTTTTCTTCTACAGCCTTCAGTGTCGTCGCCAGGGCAGACGAATCCTGTTCACAGAGGGTATGGAAATGAAGGCCATCCAAGAGAGCAATCAGGTCTGCTGTCATATGCGCATCCCATTGGGCCCGCGTCGTACCGAGCCGGCTGCCTGGCGCGCACGGGTCATAGAGGGACGTCCCCTCTTGTGTTGAGCATTCGGGGTTGATCCGCAGGCCCAGGCTGCGGCCGGCGGCTTTAGCCACCGGGCCGAATTTAGCCAGCTGGGAAGGCGAATTAAAGACGATATGATCAGCATAGCGGATAACGTCAGGAAATTGATCTTCCTTATAGGCCCCACAATAGACGTGGACTTCTTTCCCCGGCATCTTTTCGGCACCCAGACGAGCTTCATAAAGACCGCTGGCCTCCGTACCACTTACGTAGTCTGCCAAAAGAGGATATAAATCGTAGTTGGAAAAGGCTTTCTGGGCCAAGAGGAAATGACAGCCCGTCCGCTTGGCAATGGCTGCCATCATTTCTCCATTGTGACGCAGCATGGCTTCATCAAGAATGTAGCACGGCGTCGGCAGCTGGCCAAAGAGTTCTTTTGGTGTTTTCCCGTGCAAGCCTGCAAAAGCAGGCGGCACGGTATATAAAGACGCCGTCATTACGGCACCAAAACGGGATGATGCGTTTCCGAACGGGGCAGGCCGTGCTGATCGAGCGCATCCAGGAACGGATCGGGATCCAGTTCGTCTACGGTATAGACACCGGGTTTATTCCATTTACCGGTCAGCATCATGAGGGCCCCGCACATAGCCGGTACGCCTGTCGTATAGCTGACACCCTGGCTGCCCACTTCACGATAGCATTCTTCGTGATCACAAATGTTATAGATATAATAGGTCTTTTCCTGTCCATCCTGCTTGCCCGTAAAGATGCAGCCAATATTCGTCTTGCCTTTTGTCCGGGGACCGAGGCTGGCCGGGTCCGGCAAGAGCGCCTTGAGGAACTTGATGGGCACAATCTGATGGCCTTCAAATTCGATAGGGCTCGTCGAAAGCATGCCGACATCTTCGAGGCAACGCATATGATCGAGATAGCTCTGGCCAAAGGTCATGAAGAAACGGATCCGTTTTGCTTCCGGAATGGTCTGAGCCAGGCTTTCAATTTCTTCGTGATGCAAGAGATACATATCCTTGTCGCCGACCTGGTCGAAATTGTATTCCCGTTTGATGCTCATAGCCGGGATTTCTACCCAATGGCCGTCTTCCCAATAGCTGCCCGGTGCAGATACTTCGCGCAGGTTGACTTCAGGATTGAAATTCGTCGCAAAGGCATAGCCGTGGTCGCCGCCGTTGCAGTCGAGGATATCAATCGTATCAATCGTATCGAATTCATGCTTTTTGGCATAGGCACAATAGGCCTGGGTAACACCCGGGTCAAAGCCGCAGCCTAAGAGGGCCATGAGGCCGGCCTTTTCGAATTTTTCACGATAGGCCCACTGCCAGCTGTAATCGAAATAGGCCGAGAAACCTTCTTCTTTGCAGCGTTTTTCATAGATAGCACGCCATTTCGGGTCGTCCGTGTTTTCCGGTTCGTAGTTGGCCGTATCCATATAGTTGACGCCACAAGCCAGGCAGGCATCCATGATGGTCAGATCCTGATACGGCAAGGCGACGTTCATTACCAGGTCGGGCTGGTACGATTTGATGAGGTCAATCAGCTGCTGTACATCGTCAGCATCAACCTGGGCCGTCGTAATTTTAGTCTGTGTCTTACCTGTAAGCTTGGCTGCCAGGTCGTCGCATTTGGATTTCGTCCGGCTGGCGATGCACAATTCCGTAAAGACCTCGCTCACCTGACAACATTTCTGAATGGCTACGGAAGCAACACCGCCACAGCCAATAACAAGTACTTTGCTCATAATTTCGTCTCCTTTCCCCCTTCTTATGCAGAGGGGCAGCATTTCTTTTCTAAAGCTAACAGCATTTCCCGTACGACCTTGCAGGCCGTTGCCGTCGATACACCACTGGCATCCAGCATGGGCGCCAGCTCATTGACATCGGCGCCAATGACACGGGTTGTGCAGACAGCGCGCAACGCGCGCAGTAATTCCATAAACGTGACTCCCCCTGCTTCGGGCGTACCGGTGCCGGGAAATGCAGACGGGTCCAGACAATCGAGATCGATTGTAAAGTATACCGGTACCTGGCTCTGCCGCAGGTCTTTGACCAGTGACTCTACGCAGGCAAAGCTAAAGGGATGCATATCCGTATGCTCCTTGGCAAAGAGAAATTCCTCCCGTTCACCGCTGCGGATGGCAAATTGATGAATACGGCCATCGCCGACGAGATCATGGCAGCGCCGCATGACGCAGGCGTGACTGAGCTTAGCCCCGAGGTAATCGTCCCGCAGGTCTGCATGAGCATCAAACTGGATGATGTGCAGATCCGGGTATATTTCCAAGGCCGCCCGGACAGCGCCGAGGGTTACCAGGTGCTCGCCGCCCAAGAGAAAGGGCAGCTTGCCGTCGCCTAAAATGATGGCTGCCCGCGCCTGAATATCGGCCAGGGCTGCCTCAGAGCTGCCGAAACAAAGCTCCAGGTCACCACTGTCAAAGACGGCACAATCCGTCAGATCTGCATGCTGGTACAAGCTGAACGTTTCCAGGCCAAAGCTTTCATGGCGGATAGCCGGCGGGCCAAAGCGGGCGCCGGGGCGGAAGCTGGTTGTCGAATCAAAGGGGGCCCCGTAAAGCACGATGCGGGCTTTTTCGTAGGGTACGTCGCAGGCAATAAAGGTTTCTACATTGGGTGACAGCATCCTACTTTTCCACCTCCTGCAGCATTTCTTCCAGGAATGCCGGCAGCCAGAAAGAGCCTACGTGCAGACGCGTCGTGTAATAGCGCGTATGCAGGTGCAGGGCAGACCAGGCTTCGGCATCGAGATCATTTACAGGGTGATATTTTTTGCTGGCAAAGCCAAAGAGCCAATACCCGGCGGCATACGTCGGAATATGCGCCTGATAGACCTTGCTGATTGGGAAAGTCTGGGCAATGCGCTGGTGGCTTCGCTGCATAGCCTGGGCATCTTCCGAATAGAAAGGGCTGCCCTGCTGATTGACCATAATGCCATCATCCTTGAGAGCGTGAAAACAGCTGCCATAAAACTCCCGTGTAAAAAGGCCTTCTGACGGGCCAAAGGGATCCATGGAATCGACGATAATCAAGTCATATTCCGCTTCACAGCTGCGAATAAATTTCAAGGCATTTTCAAAATGGATGTGTACGCGGCTGTCATCGAGACGGCACGCATTGCCGGGCAGGTAATTACGGCAGGCCTGGACAACTTCCGGATCCATTTCGACGAGGTCGATCCGTTCGACCCGGTCGTAACGCGTCAGTTCCCGTACGACGCCGCCATCGCCGGCACCAATAACCAGGATGACCTTGCAGTCCTGATGGACAGCCATGGGCACATGGGTTATCATTTCATCATAAATGAATTCGTCCCGTTCCGTCAGCATGACGTTACCGTCCAGCGTCAGAACGCGGCCGAATTCCGGTGTTTCGAAAATGTCGATACGCTGGTATTCGCTCTGCTTAGAATACAAATGACGGTTTACACGGATGCTATGCTTAACATCTGGTGTATGAAATTCACTAAACCAAAATTCCATCAAATCCCCCTCTTTCAGGCCAATACATTAATGCGCTGCAAATCCGGGTCTTCTGAGCCGGTCATGCTGCAGCCTTTTTCTTTGGCATACTGAATATGTTCCAGTATGTCTTTCGTAATTTTTTCTCCCGGTGCCAAAATAGGAATACCCGGCGGGTAACACATAACAAATTCGCTGCAGACACGGCCTTCGCTTTCTTCCAGGGGCAAACTGATTTTATCGGCATAAAACGCTTCCTGCGGGCTCATGACGACGACCGGTTCTACGTATTCCTGGGTCAGCATGCCGGCAGGGCTCTTCTGATAGTGCCGGCGAATTTCTGCCAGGGCACTGACCAGGCGTTCCAATTCCTGCATGCGGTCGCCCATGGAAAGGTAGGCCAGGATATTGCCGATATCGCCGAATTCGATTTGAATATCGTATTCATCCCGCAAAATGTCATAGACTTCAATACCGGCCAGGCCGATATCCAGCGTATGAATACTGAGCTTTGTAATATCGAAATCAAAGACCGAATCGCCATTCATGAGTTCCCGGCCAAAGGCGTAATAGCCGCCGATCGCATTGATTTCCTGCCGCGCATAAGCCGCCATATCGACGACTTTATGGAAAATTTCCGGGCCGTGCAAAGCCAGGTGGCGACGGCTGATATCGAGGCTGGACATGAGCAGGTAACTCCCGGAAGTAGTCTGCATAAGGTTAATAATCTGCCGTACATAACCGGCATGAATATTAGGACCGATGAGAAGGAAGCTCGACTGGGTCAGACTGCCGCCGCTTTTATGCATCGATACAGAGGCCATATCGGCACCGGCAGCCATAGCCGATACAGGCAGACCGTTGCCAAAATAAAAATGGGTACCGTGGGCTTCATCGACGAGGCAGCGCATGCCGGCAGCATGCGCCATGTTGACAATAGCCCGCAGGTCACTACAAATACCATAATATGTCGGATTATTTACCAGAACGGCTACGGCCTTGGGATGCTTGGCAATGGCCTTAGCCACTTCTTCGCGCTGCATGCCCAGGGAAATACCTAAGCGGGCGTCGATAGCCGGATTAACATATACCGGAATGGCACCGCACAGGACGAGTGCATTGATGACACTTTTATGTACATTGCGTGGCAAAATGATTTCATCGCCCCGCTTACAGACGGTGAGGATCATGCTCTGTACAGAGCTTGTCGTACCGCCAACCATGAGAAACGCGTGGGCTGCATGAAAGGCTTCTGCAGCCAAATCTTCGGCTTCCTTGATGACCGATACAGGATGACACAGGTTATCCAGCGGTTTCATACTGTTGACGTCGACGCCGACACACTTTTCGCCCAAAAAGGCCGTCAGTTCCGGATTGCCCCGGCCCCGCTTATGTCCTGGTACGTCAAAGGGAACGACGCGCATTTCCCTAAATTTCTGGAGCGCCTCATAAATCGGCGCCCGACTCTGATCCAAATGATGTTTACGTGTTTCCAAAATTTCCATACACCCCCAGATTGCCTATAAAAAAAGCGCAAGCTGTGCCTGGCACAACTTGCGCTCCTATTCGGGCAATGAACTGTCTTTCGTCATACGGCCTAAAGGCACGCACAAAAACAGACCACAACGGGACGGATGATCAGAGTCTATATAGCAATTCTACTTTTACTACTCGTATTGACCGTTTCACAAGTTAGCGCACAGGCGCATTTCGGTTATGAAGTAACCAACTTTTGAAAGCTGAGCGCATGTCACTCAATCAATAAGGCAGCACCTAAAAGGCTGCCAATCGGCAGTGGACCCGGCTGTCCGTATGGCCTTGACTTTTCCCATGGAAAGTGGTCCCGTACAATTGCTTTGAAAAGACCCTTGCCGTTATCTTTTCAAAATCAGACATCATTTTATCATGACTTAAAGGTATTGTCAATTTTCACCTTACCGAGGGAGTGCTTTATAGTGCTGATGAACAGGCAACAGTGCTCCCCTCCGGCAACAGTATACCTTATACGTGTGCCAGCACAGCCTGCTTCAGTGTTTCTAATGGCATCGCTCCGATCTTGCGGTCGACGACACGGCCGTCTTTAAAAATCAGAAACGTCGGCAAGACTTCGACTTCATACTGCTGCGCCAATTCCGGTTCCGCATCACTGTCCACCTTACCAAAAAAAACCTGATCTCCTAACTGGGACGAAAGCGCTGCATACACAGGAGCCATCTGGGTGCAATAGCCGCACCAGGTAGCCCAAAAATCGACGACAGCCACACCTTTATGGGATATGACACTGGCAGTAAAATCAGATGTTGTTAATTCTTTTACGTTGCTCATAGGACATGCTCCTTTATCTTTTTAATTATAGCATTAAATATTCCTGTCGTCATGGCCTTAAATAGCAGCAGAGAGGCTAATGAAACGAATGGGAATATCTTATTTCTGTTTTTATTGTATCACGCTGTTCTATTTTGTCAAATTTAATTTATTAAAATCTTTTTTTGTATCTTGCCTAACCTGCCTGCCCGCGCGTATACTTAACCTATACTAAGAAAGAGGGGGCGATCAACATGATTCGCATAGCTACCAAGGCTGATATTCCACACGTTGCCGCAACGTACTGCGAGCTATTAACGTACGAGCAGGAGCACGGCACCCATTCCAATTGGGTTCTCGACGTGTACCCAACGGAAGAAACAGCAGAAACAGCGTTTCAAAAGAACTACCTTTACGTCTTGGAAGAGGAAGGTACTGTCTGTGGCAGTGTCATTCTGAACCAGCTGCAACCGGAAGAGTATACTGCCGGTACCTGGCATTATGAAGCAACACCTGAGCAGGTACTCGTCATTCATACTCTCTGTATTCCCCCCAGTCAGGCTGGCAAGGGCTACGGCCGCAGGCTGGTACAGTATGCCATTACGGTGGCACAGGAACGAAAGCTGCCGGTCATCCGGCTCGACACGTGGGCAGGAAATAAACCGGCAGCCACATTGTATCAGAAAATGGGCTTTCTCCCTGCCGGCGGGGCTCACGTTCTGCTGCAAGGACTAATCCCTGAAGAGCAAATATTTTTTGACCGCGCCATCACCTGGTGAACCAGGCAGTCTCTTAGACAAATACCCCGGACCGTCATGCCTCAGGCAAAAACGGTCCGGGGTATTTATCCAGGCCTTTTTTAGGCAGCGGTCAAATAATTTTATCCTTGCGCAGGGCAGCTACTTCTTCGGGCGTGTAGTAAAGCATAGACGTGAGGTATTCTTCCGTTTCTTCTCCCAGTTCCGGCGCCCGTTTATAAATATCTGCATGGCCGTTGGCAAATTTGAAAACAGTGCCGGTCAAATGCATCATACCCGTTTTGGGTCCTTCTATGTCGACAAACATCTTTCTGTCTCCGGCAATATGGGGATCTTTTGTAATACGGGCAATATCGAAGACGACACAGGCCGGGCAGCCACTATCATTGAGAGCCTTTACAACTGCATCGGCTTTTTTATCAGCCGCCCATTCTTCGATCATCTGTTTCAGGATTACATGGTTCTGCAAGCGCAGGTCATTGGTTTGGAAGCGCGGATCGCCGGCTGCATCAGTGCGTCCCATTACCTCCAGCAAAATGTGGAACAATTTATCATTGCCACAGGCAATGACAAAGGTTTCATCTTGCGCTTTAAATGTATCATAGGGATAGGCTGCATTATACATGTTGCCGTTTCGTTCCGGTACCTTGCCCGTAGTAAAATACCACTGGGGCAGGAAATCGAGGCCGGCAACAACGGAATCGACTAAAGAAATATCGACTTTATCACCATGGCCGGTCTGCTGGCGGCGGATATACGCACTGAGAACACCGACCGTCAGATTCAGGCCGCTCAGCAGGTCCGCCATTGCCGGACCCGTTCGCGTCGGTTCACCACCGGGCCAGCCGGTCGTGCTCATGAGACCACCTACGGCCTGACCGACAATATCATACCCTGGTTTTTGCGAATACGGGCCGGTCTGGCCAAAGCCGGAAACAGCACCATAAATCAGGCCGGGATGAATTTTTTCCAGATCCGTATAGCCTAGGCCCATTTTGTCCATAACACCGGGACGGAAATTTTCCAAAAGAATATCAAAATGAGGCAGCAACTCCTTAAAGATTTCTTTGCCTCTTTCCGTCTTCAGGTTCAGCGTAATCGAGTTCTTATTACGGTTAAAAAGCTGGAACATCATGGATTCGCCATTTTGGAAGGGCGGATACGCCCGGGCATCATCGCCTACTCCCGGTACTTCCAGTTTTACCACTTCGGCGCCCATATCAGCCAGCATCATACCGCAATACGGACCGGCAATAACCCGCGTCATATCCAATACTTTTAAGCCTTTTAATACGTCAGGCAGTTTGTTTTGTTCCATATCCGGTTCCCCTTTCGTTGCTACAAACGGGATATCTTTACCAATAAAGCATTTTTATTATTAACAAATTTTAATTATTACCTATTTAAAGAATATCATATTATAAGGTCTGCTGGCAAGCATTTTTTTACATTCTTGTCTGCTGTACAGTGCATTCACTCCGGGCAAAGGCCTATGTTAATAACACATTGACAATGGTCTCCGTTCTATGCTAGACTTTGAAGCGATGGACGGTATTCCTTACGGAAGCTGTACTGCATATATCTGAATCAGTTCTCCACCGTAACTGTGTCATGCATCACCGAAAGGGGTGATTACATGAAGGTTGGTTTTATCGGAGCGGGAAAAGTAGGTTTTACACTGGGAAAATATTTTTGCCAGCACGGCGTTGAAGTTACAGGTTATTATAGCCGCAACATTCAATCGGCTCAAAGAGCGGCAGCATTTACGGCATCAGACGTTTACTCGGAAAGAAACGATCTGATTGCTGAGAGTGATGTATTATTTTTCACAGTTCCCGATGGTTGTATTGCTTCTGCCTACGAAGCGGTACGTAATGAAACGATTCAAGGAAAAATCTTTTGTCATTGCAGCGGGGCCATGACTGCAGACGCAGCCTTCCCCGATATAGAGCAGCGTGGAGCCTTTGGCTTCTCCGTTCATCCGTTAGTTGCTGTAAGCGATCCCTATGAAGCTTACCACGAACTGGCGGATGTTTTTTTTACGCTCGAAGGGTCTGAGAAAAAGCACGCCTTCTTTCAAGCGTGGCTGGAAGGGCTGGGCCTGCACGTGCAGACCATAGACGGCCACAAAAAAGCAGCCTATCACTGTGCAGCTGCCATTGCCAGTAATTTGGTCGTCGCCCTTTTCGCCGAAAGCCAGTCACTCCTCGAAGAGTGCGGCTTTACGCCGGAAACAGCGCGCCAGGCCCTCTCGCCCCTCTTTCTGGGCAATGCCCGTCACGTTGCTCAGGCGGGACCGGTAGCAGCCCTGACGGGACCTGTAGAACGAGGCGATGCAGATACGCTGCAAAAACACATGCGCATCCTGCCGTTCCCAGACCGGGAGTCGTATGTACTGCTCTCACAAAGGCTGGTCGCCTTAGCCGAGCAAAAGCATCCCACGCGGGATTACACGGCCATCAAATCATATATACAACAGGAAACGATGCGGTTTCCCGGAAAGGATGATTCCTATGAAAAATACGGTACGAACCTTTGCAGAAATGAAAGAACGCGGTGAAAAGATTTCCATGCTGACGTGCTACGATTACTCCACAGCTAAGCTGCAGGAAAAGGCCGGCATCAATGCTATTCTCGTCGGCGACTCCCTGGGCAACGTTATGCTCGGTCTGCCGGATACGTTGTCCGTTACGATGGAAGACATGATCACCTTTGGTCATGCCGTAGCCCGTGGCTGCCACGACACGATGGTCGTTATCGACATGCCTTTCATGTCTTATCAGGTTTCTATCGAACAGGCTGTAACGAACGCCGGCCGCCTCATGAAAGAAGGCCGTGGCAACGCGGTCAAGCTCGAAGGCGGCGCTGCTGTATGCCCGCAAATCCGGGCTATTACCGACGCCGGTATTCCGGTCATGGCTCATTTAGGCATGACGCCACAATCGGTCAATTCCCTCGGTGGCAACCGCGTCCAGGGCAAAAATGAAGAAGCAGCCAAACAGCTCATCGACGACGCCCTGGCCATTGAGAAAGCCGGCGCCTTCTCTGTCGTTTTAGAATGTGTACCGGCCAAATTAGCCGCCCTGATTACGAAAAAACTGACGATTCCGACCATTGGCATCGGCGGTGGTGCCGGCTGCGATGGCCAGATTCTCGTCTACCAGGATATGCTCGGCCTCTTCAGCGACTACACGCCAAAATTCGTCAAACACTTCGGTGAAGTTGGCGCCGCCATGGAAGCGGCCTTTACGGCCTATGTCAAAGAGGTACAGGCCGGTACCTTCCCGGATGATGCCCATTCCTTCAAGATCGATGACGACGTCATGGAACGGCTGTACTAAAAAACAGACTTTATAAAAAAAGTCAGGTGACTCGTAGCCAATCTCTTCCATGAGCCCCCAACTTTTATATAAAGAAAAACAAGCTCCCCTATGAGGCACACAAATGGTACGCTCATAAAGGAGCTTGTTTTATATCAAAGAACCAGCATTATGCAGGCCTTATTCCCATTCAATGGTGGAAGGCGGTTTGCTCGTAATATCGTAAACGATACGGTTGATGTGGTCTACTTCGTTGACGATGCGGCTGGAAATCTTGTCGAGGACATCGTAAGGAATACGGGCCCAGTCAGCTGTCATGAAGTCCGTCGTCGTAACGCCGCGGAGCGCTAAGGTGTAATCGTATGTACGGAAGTCACCCATAACGCCGACAGACCGGTTATTGGTGAGAACGGCAAAGTACTGGTTGATAGAGCGCTGCAAGCCTGCATTGGCAATTTCTTCGCGGAAAATAGCGTCGGCATCACGGAGGATAGCCAGCTTGTCCGTTGTAATTTCGCCCATAATGCGGATAGCCAGGCCCGGGCCCGGGAAGGGCTGACGCCAAACAAGATAGTCCGGCAGGCCTAATTCGGCACCCAGTTCGCGGACTTCATCTTTAAAGAGGTTGCGCAGCGGTTCGATGAGGCCTTTGAAATCGACAACTGCCGGCAGCCCGCCTACGTTATGATGGCTCTTAATGACGGCAGCATCGCCGGCACCGGATTCGATGACGTCCGGATAAATCGTACCCTGGGCGAGAAAATCGACAGCGCCGATCTTGCGGCCTTCGTCTTCAAAGACACGGATAAATTCTTCGCCAATAATCTTTCGCTTCCGTTCCGGATCGGTGACACCGGCCAATTTATCGAGGAAACGCTTAGAGGCGTCGACGCGGATAAAATTCATGCCGCTGTCTTTAAAAGCGCCTTCTACTTCATCCCCTTCGTTTTTACGCAGGAGGCCGTGGTCAACGAAGATACAGGTCAGCTGATTGCCGACGGCCTTAGAGATAAGAGCCGCTGCGACGGAGCTGTCTACGCCGCCGGAAAGAGCCAGAACGACCTTGCCTGTACCAACGGTTTCCTTAATCTGGGCCACTGCTGTCTTGGCGTAGTTAGCCATTGTCCAGGAGCCGCTGCAGCCACAGACTTCAAAGAGGAAATTGTGCAGCATTTCCTTGCCGTGTTCCGTATGGAGTACTTCCGGATGATACTGCATAGCATAGAGCTTCCGTTCCGGATTCTGCATCGCCGCAACAGGGCAGTTTGCCGAGTGAGCAATAATGGAAAAGCCTGCCGGCAGGCTGGCAACGTAGTCCTGATGACTCATCCAGACAACTTCCCGTTCTGCCAGGCCCTTAAACAGGGGCGATGTCGTATCTACCGTCGTTTCGGTCTTGCCGAATTCGCGCCGGTCTGCATGTTTTACTTCCCCGCCCAGTGTCTGGGCCATAAACTGCATGCCATAGCAAAGGCCTAAAACCGGAATACCTGCGGCAAATACGTCTGCCTCGATTTTCGGTGCGTTGTCTTCATATACACTGGCCGGACCGCCCGTAAAAATAATACCCTGGGGCTGTAATTCCTTAATCTTGGCCATTGCCTTCTGGTACGGATAGACTTCACAATATACGTGGTTCTCACGCACGCGTCGCGCGATAAGCTGATTATACTGACCGCCAAAATCGACAACAATGATGAGTTCTTTGTTATCCATTAGTGCCTCCTCTGAATTGGTACAGACAGGTAATCCTGTCTTCACTTTTAGTAATTTATATATTATAGCACAAGGCCTATAGAGTGACTAGGGCAATACGGGTGCACAAACAAAAAAAGCGTCCTTCTGGGCGCTTTCTTTGTGTATCTCTTTGCTGTTACTGCTGTGGTTCTACTTTCGTCGTGCAGAATTCCTTGTATAAATCCTGAAGGATATTGGTACGCGTAATGATACCGACAACCCGGTGGTTTTCTACGACAGGCAGTACCTTTAAATGTTCAATAACCATGACACCGGCAATCTGTTCCGTATCCGCTTCCGGCGTGGCAATAATCACGTCTTTCGTCATGATTTTTTCACATGGTTCGTCCATCAGTTTTTTGAAGTCCTTCGCGTAGCCATTCATGCGGTTCGTGAAGATCTTAGAACCGATGATTGACAGCGACCGTGGTACGTGTGGTTTCGTCTGTTTATACATGAGATCCGCACTGGTAATGAGACCGATCAGATGGTCTTCTCCGTCGACGACGGGAATTGCCATGAGCCGGTATTTGATAAACATACGAAAGACCTTGCGTACAGGCGTATCGGGTGTAACCGTCAGGAATAATTTATACATGACGTCACGCACTTGCACGACAGGCCGGTTCTTTGGGTCTATCGTACCGTTAAGTACGGCGCCGCTTCGCTTATCCTGGTCTTCACTCATTCGTTCAGGTCTCCTTTCTCTTCTGCTTCTACGCCGTCTTCCAGACCATCTTCCCCGTATTCATTATACAATTCGTCAAGGATATTGCCACGGGTGACGACGCCGACAACGTGCTTATCTTCTACAATAGGAATGACCTTCAAGTGTTCTGCCACCATGACGCCGGCAATCTGTTCAATTGCCGCATCGGGAGCAGCAATAATGACGTCTTTCGTCATCATTTCTTTCGCCGTGCAGGCCATGAGTTTTTTAAAGCCCCGGTTATAGGCGCTAATACCGCTATAGTAGATGCTGGCGCCCAAGAGGTTTACATAATGGGGTACATGGGGTTTTACCTTTTTGTACAAAAGATCCGCGTCGGTAACGATGCCTACGAGTTCTTTATTTTCGTTGACAATAGGAATTGCCGTTATTTTATGTTTGACAAACATGTCTACCAGAGCAAAAACCGACGTTTCCGGATGGGCCGTTACAAACGCTTTTTCCATAATATCCGCTGCTGTACGTTTGGCCATAATATCCACTCCTTTTTTATACGAGAACAGGGCACCGTCGTACAGGGTGCCGCTCCGTTCTAGTTCCATTATAACATCTATATATAAAGAATTAGACAAAAATTGTCGATTTCCTGCTTTTCTCCTGTAAAAAAACGAGAGCCAGTCCTGTGACGGAATGGCTCTTGGTTTTATAAATGGTATGGTTCGTGCCGTTCTATTTTAATGGCCCTGTAAATCTGTTCCAAAAGCAACAGACGGATCATCTGATGGGTCAGGGTAATACGGCCAAAGGAAATACGACTGCCGGCCTGGCGGCGCACCGCATCAGAAAGGCCAAAGGGGCCGCCAATGATAAACGTCAATTCACTCGTACCGTGCAGCGCCAGATCGGAGAAAGCAGCAGCCAGTTCTTCTGATGAAATGAGCTTGCCGCCTACGTCGAGAACGAAGAGATACGAGTCAGGCCGCACGCGGGTCAGCATTTTTTCGCCTTCTTTTTCAAGGACAGCCGTTTTCTGCGCCTCTGACGGATGGTCCGGCATTTTTTCTTCCGGCAGGATGGTCAATTCCACTTTACCGTACGGCCGCAGCCGTTTCAGAAATTCATCCAGGCCAGCTGTAAGGTATGCTTCTTTCAGCTTACCTATGCCGATAATGTGGTATTTCATCCGTTATCCCCCGTATTGGCTGGTGCTTCCTGCAAGGTGACGTCCGCCGTCTGGGATGAGCCGTTGCGGGTATACGTGACGCTCACAGTGTCACCCGGTTTTTGTTTGCTTAAGGCCGTCTGGATATCACTGAAGCTCTTAATATCCGTATCGCCGATCTTCGTGATGATATCACCACGCTGGAGTCCTGCCTGATCGAGCGGTGCCCCGGCAATGACGCGATATACATATACACCATCGCTATTCATTTGCAGGCCAAAGCGGGCAGCCATCTGTTTATCCAGGCCGTAGAAGCCCATGTATGGACGGGATACCTTGCCATATTTAATGAGATCTTCCAAAATCGGCCGGGCCGTGTTGATGGGAATAGCAAAGCCCAGGCCTTCGACGCCTTCCTGGGAAATCTTGGCACTGTTGATGCCCATGACCTTGCCATCGGCGTCCACTAAAGCACCACCGGAGTTGCCGGGGTTAATAGCTGCATCGGTCTGGATAAGTTTCATGCCTTGTCCTTCCGCACCGACAGTACGGTTGAGCGAGCTAATGACGCCGGCCGTAACGGTCCCCTGGAATTCAAGGCCCAGCGGATTGCCGATAGCAATGGCCGGTTCGCCGACCATGAGGGTATCACTGTCGCCAAATTCAGCCACCGGCAGGTTATCCACATTGATTTTTACGACAGCCAGGTCGGTCTGGGCATCGCGGCCGACAACGGTACCTTCCGTGCTCTGGCCATCAGCCAGGGACACGATGACCGTTTTTGAATTGCCTACGACGTGATTATTCGTAACGATATAGCCTTGCTTATCGAAGATAATGCCTGAACCCACGCCTTCACCGACGAGCACCTTGCGATTAAAAATGTCCCGGTTATAGACCTTCGTCGTAATCCCTACGACAGCCGGGCTGACCTTTTTGGCCGCCTTGACAATGGCCGTATCACGGGCATTGGAGATTTCCCCACCCTTCGCCGGTTCCTGAAGCTGGTTGACCGGCCCTTGATAGGTCTGGCTGAAGTACATATCGTGGAGCTTGTAGCCACCGACGATACCGGCGCCGATGAGAACCACCGCCACGACGGCGGTCACCAGTTTTTTGTGTTGCATCATAGTACATTACCTCCGCTCTGAAAATGCACGGAGCCACTTGCCGAAGCCAGACGCAAAAGAACGTCCTGGCCAATGACGACACCGCAGTCCGCCAATACGCGGCGCATGGTGTGTACGGTTATGGCTGGTGTATTATTATGTTCACTGCGATGGGCCAGTAAGACCTTAGTCAGACTGCGCCGGGGCAGTTGTGCCAAAAATTGGGCTGCCGTCGTGTTAGAAAGATGCCCCTGCGGGCCGAGAATACGCTGTTGCAGCGCATAGGGATACGGACCATGACGCAACAATTCTTCATCGTGGTTGGCTTCCAAAATAAGGATGTCCGACCAGGCCGCGGCGGCCATAACAGACGGTGTAATGATGCCCAAATCCGTAGCCAAGGTTATTTTACAGCCTTCATGATAGACAGAATAGCCAACGGAACGAGCCGCATCATGGCTCGTAGCGAAGGGCCCGACCTGCACTTCGCCGATAGAAAGACGACGTGGGAGCTGTACAAAGCAGTTCTGGTACGCGGCTACCTTGGGTCCCATAGCCCGCCAGGTTTCTGCTGTCGTATAGACAGGCACGTGCGTACGCTTCAATAAGACCGGCAAGCCACTGACGTGATCCGTATGCTCGTGCGTAATGAATACGGCATCGAGGTCACTCAGCTCCGCCCCAAAGCGGCGCAAGCCTTTTTCGATCCGCCGGCAGCTGATACCTGCGTCAATCAGTAAATGTGTATGGCCGCAGCGGATATACGCCGCGTTGCCACGGCTGCTGCTGGCTAAGAGACTAACCAGGCAGTCACCATGGTGACTGACCGTATCGTTCCCCATCTCAATCTCGCCGCCGTAGATTTCACCCGGTTCAGCCAGGGCTGCAGGGCCGGCCGTTATTTCCGGTATAGCTGTACCGGTTTCTGACTGGCCACGGTAACGGCCAATAGCCCGGGCCATTTGTACTAATCGGAATTCACTATCGGTCATTATTTTCTCCCGCCACAATCGCTATACCTGCACTGGCGCCAATGCGATCGGCACCGGCAGCGATGAGCGCTTTTGCCGTTTCATAGTCGCGAATACCTCCGGACGCCTTGATTTTCGCCTGGCCGCAAACGGTTTCTCTCATCAGTGCTACATCAGCCATAGTGGCACCGCCATGGCCAAAACCGGTCGAGGTTTTTACATACGCCGCTCCGCTGGCAACGGCAGCCTGGCAGGCTTTTACTTTTTCTTCATCCGTCAAGAGTCCCGTTTCCAAAATGACCTTAACAGGATGGCCTGAGGCCCTGTCTACGACCTGGCGGATGTCCGCTTCTACGTAGTCCCAGTCACCAGCCTTAGCCCGGCCGATAGGCAGGACCATATCGATTTCATCAGCCCCATCGGCAATAGCAAGAGCTGTTTCCTGTGCTTTTGCCGCTGACGCCATGGCACCTAAGGGGAAGCCGACGACAGAGGAAACGAGGACAGCTGTACCCGCAAGGGCTTCCTTAGCCAGGCTGACGTACGACGAATTGACGCACACGGCGGCAAAGCCATAGGTCCGGGCTTCTTCGCAAAGACGGCGGATAGCCGCCGGTGTTGCTTCAGGCTTTAAATTTGTATGTTCAATATACGCTGCAATGGACATAGTATGTAACTCCTTCACAGTTTTATAAGCAAAATACAGCAGGCCCAGCCTGACCAGGCGGGCCTTCATAGGTAAAAATACTTCTCTATGAATTATAATTATAGCACATTTCCCAGGGCAAAAAAAACACCTTTTCTGCGCCAAGGAGAGGTGCCCTATCGTACCGCCAGCGGCACATAAAAAAATGAGCCCGGTACGCTACCGGACTCATGACACAATACTATGGTGGGCCTAGGTGGACTTGAACCACCGACCTCACGCTTATCAGGCGTGCGCTCTAACCAGCTGAGCTATAGGCCCATGCCTTGCGACTCGTTTAGTATACCACATTATCTATGCTTGTCAACAGCTATTTTTTCTTTTCATGTTTCTGTCCTGTTCCCTCTTATTACAGCAACTATAAGGCAATGCTTTTACCTACCATTTCCCCTGCTGCTATGGTACAATGGGAATAAATTTAACCATAAAAAGAGGGTGTTCCGTATGAAGAAACTCGATCCTCATGTGTACCTGTTTACCATGGGGCATTTTTCTGTTGACTGGGCCCAAGGGGGTATCCCAGCCTTACTGCCGTATTTCATATCGTCGTGCAACCTGAACTATCAGGAAGCAGCCGGTATTATTTTTGCCAATATCCTCCTTTCCTCTGTCACACAACCGCTGATTGGCTATTACTCCGATAAAATCTCCAAGCCCTGGCTCGTACCCTTAGGCTCCATTCTCTGTGGCCTGTCCCTGACACTGCTGGCGTTTACGACCAATTATTGGTTCATCCTGTTCTTGTCCATGATCAGTGGTCTCGGCGGCAGTCTCTTCCACCCGGAAGCGGCCCGCATGGTAAACCGCATTGCCGGCAAATTAAAAGGCCAGGCCTTGGGCAGCTTTTCTGTCGGCGGCAACGCCGGCTTTGCCGTTGGTCCTATGGTTGCCGGGTTCAGTGCCTATACCTTTGACATTCATGGCCTCGTCATTTACGGTATTGTCAATCTGATCATTGCCACCATTATGTACCGGCAAATGCCAACGGTTCTGTCTATGGCGGCAGCTGCCGATCAGGCTGAAGCCAAGGCACACCCCAACGCCGTTCACGAAAACGACTGGAAATCCTTTAGCAAACTGACCGTGGTCATCTTTGCCCGTTCTATTGGCTTTACCTTGTGTAACACGTTCATTCCTATTTTTTGGATTACCGTTCTGGGCGCCTCGGCCACAACAGGCAGTCTGGCCTTATCCATTCTCTTCTCCATGGGCGTCGTCATCACCTTCCTCGGCGGCGTTATGGCCGACCGGTTCGGCTTTATCCGCGTCATGCGCGGTTCATTCCTGCTCATGATTCCTGCCATGTTTTTTCTCGTCAACAGTTCCCAGCTCTGGCTCGCTACGCTGCTTCTGATTCCTGTCGCGTTCTCGCTCTTTGCCCCATACAGTCCTATCGTCGTATTAGGGCAGACCTTCCTCGGTAAAAATGTAGGCTTTGCATCGGGTATTACACTCGGCCTGAGTACGACCGTAGGTGGTCTTCTTTCGCCTATCGTCGGCTGGGGCGCTGATCTCTACGGTGTCCAGACGGCCCTGCAGATTCTTTGGATTTGCGCCATCATCGGTTGCATCTTCGCGTTTCTCGTACCGACGCCAAAGAGCTGGCTAGCCCAGGAAACGGACCGTGCTGCCCGCTGAACAATACACGAATACTAAAAACACCCCTGTATTCCAATGGAAACAGGGGTGTTTTTGTTATAAGAAGGCAGCTGGCAGTAGCGGAAAATCACGCTTGTTCCGTCGCCGTTTCTGCATCCGTGTCTTCTTCTATTTCTTTTTCAGCTTTAGGACCACGGCGGCTGTTCTTGCTGTGGTTCTTCCATACAACCCAGAGGGACGTATCGACACAAATGGAGCTGTAGGCACCACTAATGAAGCCGATGAGCATGACCAGGGAGAAGTTCTTCGTCGAGTCACCACCGAAGAAATGAAGGGCGCCACAGGCAAAGAGTACCGTCGTCAGCGTATAAATACTGCGGTGAATACTCTGGGCAATACTGTCGTGAGCCAGTTTTTCATACGTATCGGTCCGCCGGTGGGTACGCGTATTTTCGCGGACACGGTCGAAGATAACGACAGCTTCGTTCATGGAGTAGCCGACAACGGTCAGGATGGCCGCCAGGAAGGTAGCATCAATTTCCAGATGGAAAAATGAGAAGACGCCGAGTACCATGATCAAATCGTGCAAAATAGAAACGATGGCCGAAATGGCAATTTTGTATTCGAACCGGAATGTAATATACGCTGCTAAGGCGATGAAAGCTACGGCCAGATTGATAATGGCATTCTTCGTAACTTCCGAGCCGATAACGGCACCGACCGATTCCGTCCGTTTTACTTCGGCACCGCCGAGCTGATTGCTCAGATCGTCAGAAATTTCCTTGCTTTCTTCTGACGTCAGGTTACGCATGCGGATCATGACGTCCTGGGACGCATCCTGATCGGTAACACCGGAGAGCTGGATAACGCTGTTGCTCAGGTTCAGTTTAGATGAGTCGACGACGTTACGCACCTGTTCAACCGTGACAGGCTGTTTGAACTGCAGATCCAAAATCGTACCGCCCGTATAGTCAATGCCGAAGTTAAAGCCATTGACAAACATGGAAACGATACTGAAGATAACCAGTACAGACGAGAGGGTGAACCACCATTTTTTATGAGCTACAATGTCAAATCTCATTTCAGTCCCCCCTTATTCTTCATGTGTTCCGGCACCTTGCGGTTCAGTCCATAGAACCAGGGATTGGTAACCAAGCCCGTATTGATGAACCACGTTAAAAGCGAACGGCTGACGACGATGGCCGTGAACATGCTGACGATAATCCCCAAGGCCAGGTTGACAGCAAACCCTTTGACAGTGCCACTGCCCATGACAATGAGGACGATAGCTGCAATCATGACGGATACGTTCGCATCGAGGATCGTATTAAAGGCCCGTTTGAAGCCCGCTTCCATAGACGTTCGCAAGCTCTTGCCAATGAGCACCTCTTCCTTAAAGCGTTCAAAGATGAGGATATTCGCATCGACGGCAAAGCCCATAGAGAGAATGACACCGGCAATGCCCGGCAGGGTCAGCGTTGCATCGAGATACTTCAGAATGGATAAGAGAATCAGGATATACACGAGCAAGGCAATGTTGGCAACCAAGCCGGAAATACGGTAAATAATGATCAAGAAGACCATGATCAGCACGATGCCGACGGCAAAGGCTTTTTCCGATTTTATCTTGGAGTCCTGCCCCAGGCTCGGCCCGATTGTCCGGACTTCCATAACCTGCAATTTGACAGGCAGGGCGCCGGAACGCAGGAGAATGGCCAGGTTCTTCGCATCCTCTAAGGTACGGCTGCCCGTAATAACGGCTTTACCGCCCGTAATCGGTTCGTTGACGACCGGATCCGTCAGGACCTGGCCATCCAGGGTGATGGCAATTTTATGACCGACATTAGAAGCCGTCAGGTCAGCAAATTTCTTTGCCCCTTCATCGGTAAATTCAATAGCAACCACGTTTTTATGGCCCTGATCGATCTGTTCCTTTGCATTCTTCAGATCCGAACCGGTCAGGCGCGTTGTCCCCGATTCATCTTTAAATTCCATGACAGCCGTTTTACCAATCGTTTCGATAGCCTTTTCCGGGTTCTTTTCTCCAGGCAGTTCGACGATGATCCGGCGTGCTCCTTCTTTCTGTACTAATGGTTCCGTCAAACCCATTTCATTGATACGGCGTTCGACGATGGTCACGGCACGGTTCAGGGAATCCTCCGTAACCGGAGCGTCCGGCGTATCGACGGCTTCGAGAACGATGTGTGTACCACCTTGTAAATCCAGGCCCTGCTTGATCGAGTTGGCCAGCGGATAAATAAAGGTGACGAAAGCCGCGAGAATGATGATGACGGCACCAAAAAACTTAATCATATTTCGGGTCCGCAAAAGCTCTCCCCCCTCTTGGGAAACAGATAATAGCAAATATAAAATCCGTAGCCGGTCCGGCTAAACGGCAAGCAGGGAACAGGCCTGTACAAAACAGGACTGTTCCCCTATGAGACATAGCCGGGACAGCGTCAGACCGGTTTATTTCATTTCTTCTTCTTCACCGGCAATTGCGCTAATGGATTCTTTCGTCATTTTAATTTCTACTTTGTCAGCAATACGGATACGGACGTAGTCGTCTTTAATTTCCGTAATTGTACCATAAACACCACCCACAGTAACAACTTTGGTATTTTTCTTCAGGCTGGCAAACATTTCCTGGCGTCTTTTCTGCTGACGTTTCTGCGGGCGATAAAGGATGAAATAAAAGAGCAGGACCATAAAGAGCAATGGCCACATCTGTCCTAAATCACCAAAAATGCCAAGGTTGTCATAGCTTGTCAAACCATTAAAGAAATTTGCAATAGAATCCACAGTTTTTACCTCCTACAAAAAGAAAATATAAGATATGTTCATGATGCTGCGCATGGCTTATGCATCTTGATACCGTTTCCAAAAATCCTGACGAAATTCGCGGAACGTGCCATTGAGAATGGATTGCCGCATATCGCGCATAAAGCTTAACAGGAAATAGAGATTATGAATACTGACCAGCCGGTAAGCCAGCAGTTCTTCCGCCTTAAAGAGGTGGCGGATATACGCACGCGTATAATTGCGGCACGTATAGCATTGGCAGCCTTCTTCAATGGGCCGGAAATCCCGGGCATAGGTGGCATTTTTTACAGTCAGGCGTCCTGTATGCGTCATAGCCATGCCGTTCCGGGCCACCCGCGTGGGGAATACGCAGTCAAACATGTCGACGCCGCGGGCTACACCTTCGACGAGACAGTCCGGTGTGCCGACACCCATGAGATACCGGGCTTTGTTTTCCGGCAGGTACTGCGTCGTATTATCCAATATATCATACATTATATCTTTACTTTCGCCAACACTCAAGCCGCCGATACCATAGCCGTCAAAATCCATATCGACCAGGTCTTCACAACTCTTTTTACGCAAATCCTTATACATGCCGCCCTGAACAATACCAAAGAGCCCCTGCGTATCCGTGTGATGGTGATCCAGGCAGCGCCGGGCCCAGCGGCTTGTCCGTTCCGTCGAAAGGAGCGTATACTCATAATCTGACGGATAGGGAATGCATTCGTCAAAGGCCATAGCAATATCCGAGTTAAGGGCCATCTGGATATCCATAGACACTTCCGGAGAGAGGAATTTTTTTGAGCCATCCAGGTGACTGCGGAAGGTAACGCCTTCTTCCTTAATTTTGCGCATCTGCCCCAGACTGAACACCTGAAAGCCGCCGCTATCCGTTAAGATAGCCCGTTTCCAATTCATGAAGCGATGCAGCCCGCCGGCCTCCTTGACCAAATCTTCGCCAGGACGGAGAAAGAGATGATATGTATTGCTGAGAATAACCTGAGCCCCCATATCATACAATTCTTCCGGCGTCAGCGTCTTCACTGTCGCCTGCGTACCGACAGGCATGAACATGGGTGTCTTAAAGGTGCCATGAGGCGTGCGCAAGAGGCCTGCCCGGGCGCCGTCACATTCGGCCTGCAATTCGTAGGTAATGACCATAACTTCCTCCTCTTAATGAATAAACATAGCATCGCCGAAGCTAAAGAAACGATATTTTTCCTGCACCGCAATTTCGTAAGCATGAAGGATCTTTTCCCGCGTCGACATGGCGCTGATCAGCATGAGCAGCGTCGATTCAGGCAAATGGAAATTTGTAACCAAGGCGTCGACGATGTGGAACGTAAAGCCCGGATAAATGAAGATATTTGTCCAGCCGGAGCCACTTTGAAGGACGCCTGTCGTGCCGGCGCTTTCCAGTGTCCGGATACTCGTCGTGCCGACAGCAATGACCCGCCGGCCTTCTGCTTTGGCCTTGTTGACGGTAGCTGCCGCCTCTTCTGTGATGCTGTAGAATTCACTATGCATAGCGTGATCTTCAATATTTTCTTCTTCTACAGGGCGGAACGTGCCAAGGCCCACGTGCAGGGTGACAAAGACCAGCTCTACGCCTTTGGCCTTGATCTTTTCCAGCAGTTCTTCCGTAAAATGCAGGCCTGCCGTCGGCGCTGCTGCCGAACCTTTTTCACGGGCATAGACGGTCTGATATTCATTGGGGTCTTCCATTTTTTCATGAATGTACGGCGGCAAAGGCATTTCACCGATCGTATCGATAATATCGTCAAAGACGCCTTCATAATGGAATTGAACTACGCGGCCGCCGAAATCAGTCCGGTCGAGTACTTCTGCCGTCAGTCCTTCAGGGAATTCGATGATCGTTCCCGGCAACGCCTTCTTGCCCGGTTTTACCAGAACTTCCCAGCGATCCTCACCGACCGGTGTGAGCAGCAGGACTTCCACCTTACCACCTGTCTGCTGACGATGGCCGTATAAGCGGGCCGGAATAACTTTGGAGTCGTTAAAGACCAGGACATCTCCGGCGTGGAGTTCATCGAGAAGATCATAAAAATATTTGTGTTCTACAGCCCCTGTTTCCTTATCATAGAGCATGAGCCGCGCATGATCACGCGGTTCTGCCGGATGCTGGGCAATTAATTCTTTTGGCAATTCATACGAAAAATCTGTCAGTTTCAAAAGTATCCTTCCCATCTCTTACTGAGCAGCTGCTCTGGCAGTTGCCTTAATATAATTTTTCAATATCTGTCCCCGTATAGTAATGGGTCAGTATTTTACGATAATAATTCCGTTCACTGCCATGTTCCCGTGCCATCTGGTAGGCGCCATACTGGCTCATGCCCAGGCCGTGTCCCCAGCCATAGCCAAAAATGGTCAACGGTTCGCCGGCCTTCAGCTGTAGTGTTGCCCCATGGGCCGTCTTTCCCGAATCAGGATCCGGTGCACTCCCCTTGCCCTGATAAAAGTCGAAGAGGGTACTCTTCAAGCCAAAAATAGACTGAAAAGCCTGGCCGGATACCTTTACGGTACCCTTAGAACCACGCACGATCATATCCATAACCCGGCCGGACACACCCCGGTCCGGTACGGCCATGGGCCGCCGGGCTAGCGGTGACAGCGTAATAGAATAGACCTTGCCCACGCCTTTACCGGCAGCAGCCAGATTGGCGCTGAGTTTTTCCGGCGTCGTCGTCACGGCCCAGCTGTACGACGGCATGTTGCTGCTGTCATCGGCTACACCGCGCAGGTATGGAATCTTATTTCCCCAGACGTTTTCACTGTTTTCCGTCCAGCCGCCAGCATTCGACATGAAAAAGGCATCGATCGGCTTACCCCGATAGGTAACGATTTCACCGCGCGTAGCATCAACGGCATGAATGACCGCCGGCGCTTCTCCGTTAATTCCTGCGTAGGTCTGGCTCGCCGTATCATCGGTCATATCAAAACCACGGCGGGAAAAATAATTTTTATGCGTAATGGCATAGGTCCGGGCCGCTACGGCCTGCGCTTTCAGCGCTTCCGGATGCCACGACGGGGACATTTCCTTACCGACAACACCATAGAGATATTCTTCCATTGGCACGACGTTGACGACCGTAAGGCCCCAGCGCTGGGGAGATTTCATAATTTCTAAGGATCCGCGATACGCATAGCCATCGGTAATACGGACAAATCCGGAAGAAGACAGGGGGCGTACTTCTACGTCACCTACTTTTTTTCCGGCTACCTGAACGGCATTGCCAGCAATAGAAAATTGAACCGGTGTCTGGGCGGGAAATTTTTTCCAAAGCTTTCCCTGCGACCAGATTTCCAGGCCAGCCGGACTGGTCAGCGTCACAGAACTGCGTCCTTCACGAATACCGATGCGTACATCCTGGCCTAAGCCGGAAGCCCAGGCAGCACTGCTGACATAGACTCCCAGGGCCAGCACAACAGCTGCTATGCGCCAAAAAAAGTGCTTCATTCCACTGCAGCCTCCCTTTCAATGACGGAAAAAGACATTGAGTAAGATAGACAAAACAATGCTCAGGACAATACAGGTCACTATGGGGAAATCAAAGGTCGTATTACCATGGACTACATGAATATCGCCGGGCAGACGGCCAAAAAAACGGCCCAGGCCCAAGCGGTCTAACACGGTCCAGGCAGCACCGGCCAGAAAAATGAGACCGCCAATAGCCATTAGTATCTTACCCATTGTTTTCCTCCCCAAAGAGTGACGGACTGGACGCACCCGTCTGTTGTGGTTCCGGAATGCCCAAATGCTGATAGGCTGCTGCCGTAACGACGCGGCCCCTGGGCGTACGATTCAGGAATCCCTGCTGCATCAGGAAAGGCTCGTACACGTCTTCTACAGCGTCAACGGATTCACTGATTGCCGCAGCAATCGTATCGAGGCCGACAGGTCCGCCGGCAAATTTCTCGATAATGACCTGCAATACCCGCCGGTCTGTGCGGTCCAGGCCACAGCGGTCGACTTCCAGACGATCCAGGGCCGAAGCAGCAATTTGGTCGGTAATGGCAGGCGATCCCGCCACTTGGGCAAAATCGCGGACACGCTTTAACAGGCGGTTGGCAATACGCGGCGTCCCGCGGGAACGCCGGGCAATTTCCAGGGCGCCCTGTTCTTCAATTTCTATGTCCAGGATTTCTGCTGTCCGCTTGATGATCAGCACCAGCTCCTCAGGTTTATAGAATTCCAGGCGGCTTATGACGCCAAAGCGGTCCCGTAAAGGCGGTGCCAGACGGCCTACCTGGGTCGTCGCGCCGACCAATGTAAAGGGAGGCAAATCGATGCGCACCGACCGGGCACTAGGGCCCTTGCCGATGACGATATCCAAGGCGTAATCTTCCATCGCTGCATAGAGGACTTCTTCTACGCTGTGGGACAGGCGGTGGATTTCGTCGATAAAGAGCAGGTCCCGTTCCTGCAAATTCGTCAGCAAGGCGGCCAAATCACCAGGCCGTTCAATAGCCGGCCCTGACGTAATGCGCAGATTGACGCCTAATTCATTGGCAATAATGCCGGCCATAGTCGTCTTGCCCAAACCGGGCGGGCCGTAGAGCAAAACATGATCCAAAGCTTCCTTGCGCAGCTTAGCCGCCTCAATAAAGACACGCAGGTTTTCCTTGGCCTTCGTCTGGCCAATATATTCATTTAAATAATGAGGACGCAGACTGTACTGCCACGAATCACCTGGCAGATCTGCTGTCTCAATAATCCGGTTTTCCTCCATCGCTTACCTCCCGCTGCCCAGTGTACGCAGGACAATCTTCAGCAGGTCCTCTACATTGTCGTACTGGCCTGCATATTTTTGAATAGCCGGCAGAACCTCCTGTTCGGCATAGCCCAGAGATTGAAGCGCTGCCAGCGTCTCTGCTGCGGCACCACCGGCAGGCGTACTGACGACGTCCTCTATCGCTACGTCGCCGGCATCAACCGTACCGACCTTATCCTTCAATTCGAGTACCAGCCGGTTCGCCGTTTTCTTGCCGATGCCGGGCAGCTTCGTCAAGACGCTCATATTGTTCTGGCTAATGGCCAGGCGCAACGTATCCGGCGTAACCGCCCCTAAAGCGTTGACCGCCAGCTTGGGCCCAATACCGTTTACTGTAATGAGCAGCAAAAACAGTTCATACTCATCCTGTGTCAGAAAGCCATAGAGGGTAATATCGTTTTCCGTAACACTCATGTACGTATAGAGCATCGTCTCTTTACCGACGCTGAGTTCGCCCAGGGTCGTTCCGGAAACGATGGTCCGGTAGCCGACACCGCCTACTTCAATGAAGCAGGAGTTGGCAAATACATGCGTAATTTTTCCTTTTAAATAGCCAATCATAGCTGCACCGTCCTTTTCAAGCTGAGCGAATGACTGGAATAAATCGTATAAATGGCCATAGCCAGTGCATCAGCCGCATCGTCAGGCTTAATTTTCTCGCGAATGCCCAAAAGGCGCATAGTCATATCGATAACCTGTTCCTTTGTTGCCCGGCCGTAGCCTGTTACGCCCTGCTTGACCTGCAACGGGGAAAATTCCAGAATAGGAATTCCTGCCTGCTGGGCCGTCAGCAAAATAATGCCCCGGGCCTGACCGACTGTAATAGCCGTCGTCACATTGCGATTAAAAAAAAGCTGTTCTACACCGACGACGTCTGGCTTATATTTCTTATATAATTCGTTGAGTCCGTCGTACAGCATGACCAATCGTTCGGCATCGCTATACTCCGGCGTCGTTTGTACCGTTCCGTATGTAACGGGATGCAGCCGGCTGCCGCTCGCGTCGACGACGCCAAAGCCGCAGATGGCCGTGCCCGGATCGATTCCCATAGCCCGCA
Source organism: Caecibacter sp. AF58-12pH5A (assembly GCF_027681725.1). NCBI lineage: Bacteria > Bacillati > Bacillota > Negativicutes > Veillonellales > Veillonellaceae > Caecibacter > Caecibacter sp. AF58-12pH5A. Next base: position 131,615 of record NZ_JAQDBC010000004.1, read on the forward strand.
TAGGTTACCTGCCTCCACACGCAAAGACTAACTAATTGATAGACTAAATTGTATTATATCATGAAACAGCCCGGATGGTACAGATATGCACTTGTTTTACGTCATTTTTACGAAACAAAAAGAGCGGGGCAAGCATGCACTGTATGCATGCTGTCCCGCTGTTATCCAAGCGATTAGAAGCCTAAGGTTTTTATCCAATCCTGTACATCCTGCTGCGATGCGCCCGATGGGAACCGTTTGCCTTCCAGCCAGTTGCCCGTACCTGCCATTTTCTGCAGGAGCTTACCGCTTTCACCAAGGCCAGAGCTATAGGATGTAGCAAACGGAATGACCGTCTTACCGGTAAAGTCATTGGCTTTTACAAACGTATCAACCGGCCAGGCTGCAATTCCCCACCAAATAGGATAGCCAATGAAAACCGTATCATACGACGACCAGTTATCCACTTTATCCTTTACGAGCGGCACGTTACGCAGACTTTCATCCTTGTGTTCCTTGGATACGCGGCTCGTATCATTATTATAGTCCAAATCAGCTTCGCTATACGGCTGAGCCGGCTGCAGTTCCAGAACGTCGCCTTTGGTTGCCGTAGCGATGTACGAGGCTACATTTTTCGTGTGTCCCGAAGCCGAGTAATACACGACCAGGACCTTGCCGTCATGCTTAATAGCCTGCGCTGAAGCTTCCGTCTTCGTTTCCTTTGCAGATGCCCCTGAAGCCGAATCGGCCTTGTTGCCACAGGCCGACAGGCCAAATACCATGAGCAGTCCTAAGGCCAGAACTAGTATCTTTTTCATTTTCATTGGAATACCCCCTTGTGTAATCCCCTTGCCGGGCCGCTTGAAGGCGCCCGGGAAATCATTTATTACTACGTTCTATTATACATCAGAGGAACAGTCCTGTGAACGCTATATCCAGCCATAGAGCATACTTATCTCGTATGAGTATTTCATGCTTTTTAGGTATTTCTGTATCAGGAGCGACAAAAAAGAGCACCCTCGCAAGGATACTCTTTTTTATGTCAAACTCTTATTCAGCTGTAGTGTTGTTAACAACCTGTTTGCCTTTGTAGTAGCCGCAAGTCGGGCATACATGATGAGGCATTACTGCTTCGTGGCACTGCGGGCATTCAACGAAGCCCGGTGCTGTCAACTTCCAGTTGGCACGACGCATTTTCTGACGAGTCTGGGATAATCTGTTCTTTGGTACTGCCATGTTCTGCACCTCCTTAAATCATGGTACGTGATTGTTCTAATTTTTAAGTAACTTCCCCAAGACAGCCATTCTTGGGTCAATACTGTCGGTAGGACAACTACAGGGTCCTTGGTTTAGGTCTGCACCGCATTGCGGACAAAGCCCTTTGCAATCAGGCCGGCACAATACCTTCATAGGCTCGCTGAGGATCAAGATTTCTCTAATTGTCTCCGTCAGATCAATATACTCACCGTTATAAGGCAGTATATCTTCGGGAAGCTCTGCTTCCGTACCATAGACTTCAGACAGTGTTGCATTCCGATCCACCGATACCGGTGTCAGGCAGCGACTGCAGGAATACATACCCGTTGTATGTACAGTTCCTTGTACAACCAGATGGTTGCCATCGAACCAAAACGTGCCTTCCACAGCCACATCATGGCTTTTCCAGGGAAAAGCGTCTACATCACCCAGTTCGGCAGCCGGTTTTTGAAAGGAAAAAGGAAATTGCTTTCCTTCAGCCTTGAGTGCTTCTTCGACTTGTAGTTTCATTATTTCTACCTCGACTATACTATTATATCCATCAGTCTATGCTTTGTCAATGATTAATTATCTGACGCCCAGCCGCCCTATTTGCCGATAAATTCGCGCAATAAGGAATTATTCGGCACGACGGACGCGTCGACAGAGCGGAAGGGTTTTAAAAAGAGGAGCAGCCGCTGGGCTTCTGCATAATAGGGATTATCCGGTTCCACAGAAGCTAAGAGGGGTTCTGCAAAGGGTTTGAGTACAGACAGTTCATAGGGCAAGGCCGTATTAAAAATGGTATCGGCATCTTCCTGATAGGGGTAAATATTCGTTTCTTCTCCACGGCGAACGTCACTCCAGATTTCTAATGTCGCTTGCGGACCACGGGCGCGGAACTGATGGTCCCGGACGAGACGGCGGATGATCCGCGTATCCGAAGTAGAAATACGGTTGTGGTCGTTAATACGAATCTGCGTCAGCACGCCCAAGGAAATCTTCACCTTTTCATAGCGCGGCAGCATGTAGGTCAAGGAATCGTTTAATGCGTGCAGGCCTTCGACGACAATGGGCTGATTTGTTTCCAGACTAGTCGGCTTTTCATCAAAATGACGCTGGCCCGTTACAAAATCAAAGCGCGACAAGTGGACTTCCTTGCCCTGACTCAGATCATCGATTTGCTGATTGAACAAGGGTACGTCAATAGCCCGTAAAGATTCAAAGTCATAACTGCCGTCAGGATTGCGTGGCGTATCTTCGCGATTATAAAAATAATCGTCCAGGGAAATGCGTACCGGCCGGAGACCCACGACACGCAGTTGCGTCGTCAAGCGCTTGCAAAAGGTCGTCTTGCCGGCTGATGAGGGACCGGCGATCAATACGACTTTGATACCGGGTTTTTGATTGACGATATAATCGGCAATCTGGCCCAGCTTCTTTTCCTGCAAAGCTTCTGCCATATCAATAATCTCCTGTATCGTACCATTTTCAATATAATGATTCAAATCCGATACGTATTCACAGCGTACGATACGGCCCCATTCTTCCGCATCCAGGAACAGGCGGGCCATCTTGGGAATCTCTTTATATTCCGGCAATTCTTCCGGATTTTCTACCTTAGGGTATTCCAAAATAATCCCTGGCGCATAAAGGCGCAGGTTGAAACACGTCAAATAGCCCATGCTTGGCAAGAGCGGGCCCATGTAATAGTCAAAGCATTGGCCGCACTGGTAGGCCATAATATGCGTCACGTCTACGTGCTGCAACAGTTCTGCTTCCCGCGTCATGCCACGGTTGCGGCACATAGCCATGGCCGTGTCGGCGCTGGCTACGACCTGGGTAATTGTTTCATCCTGTTCGACGATTTCCTCCATCCGTTTTTTTATTTCTTCTACATCGTGCAAGGTAACCGTATGTCCCAGCTCCAGTTCACAATAGAGGGACTTGCGCAGGGCATGCTTGACGAGCACCTTGCCCTGAGGATAGAGATCCGATACGGCCCGGACCAAAAGAAAAATAGCCGTACGCACAATACACTGATTGCCCTCTGTCGTTGCCAGGGAAAACCATTCGATGTCTCCATCGGCATGGACCTTCGTCTGCAGGCCTGCCATTTCATTGTTGTATAAAGCAGCGGCAATGCGTGGTTTGGCCTGAGGATATTCCTTTTGGCTAATGGCCAATAGCGTCGTTCCCTCCGGAACTTCATAGACTTTTTTATTTGTTTTATCGTGTAAAGTAATCATCTATGCGTCTCCTCTTTCTTCATTTTATTCCAGCCGGTTTATTTCTGGCAAATACATCTAGAAATATTATACGTTTATTTTTACAAAAATGGTATAATGATTTTAATCCGTTCTCTCTATTTGTTATATATGAAGAAGGTTTTATTCTTGAAAAAACATAAAATTCCTACACCGGACGTCTCCATTCTGGCAGCCTTATTTATCATTTTACTTTGTATAGAGGCTGCCATTGGCGCCTATGAAGAAGTCTATAAGGCTACGCCGGACTATTCATTCAAGCAGCTCATCCAGGCTGTTCAGCAGGAGGACAGCGAAAAAACCAATGCCTTAACGGACACTAAAAACATAGCTGCCCAGATTTTTGATACGCTTTCAGCCAATGTCAGCGGTATTGACTCTTTTCCTATCCTGCGTACAGCCTGGGCTCCCTTGCGCAGTGATTTTATTGACGACAGCAGCCGCCTGGTCACACTGTCCTTACAGCCTCAGGCAAACGGGCTGGAACGCAAGGGCATGGAGGATGCGCTCAAGGCTTGTCTGCAGGCCCTAAATGCTCCTATCCCCCTGACGGGCTGGCATTATGCAGGCCACGAGTTCGCCCACAAGACGGACAGTACCCACGCCGAAATGGATATTACCCTTTACAATGATGAATTACAAGCGTACATCCCTTGCCGGATTCAATTCACCCGCGTTTCGCCCCATGTCTGGCAGGTCAGCGGCCTGGCCGATCCTAAATCGTTCATCGATCACATCGACAGTGCCCGCTCTCAGGCGCTAGCAACGTATAATGCGTCCCTGCAACAGCAAATAGATGCGCTGGTCACCTTAAAAAACACGTCAGCAACGCTTATTCACGGCGATGGCCAGCAAGCCTTTCTGCGCCTTACGTATACGCCTGTCATTACCGGAAACACAGGGATTCAGGAAATCCACGGCCTCTATGAATTACAACGGGACGCTGACAAAGCCATCCTCTATTCCGGTACGATCCACTTGTCACCGGTTGTATCCAACCAGGCCCATACGAGCCAGTTCCTGTTAAATCCCATGATTCCCAGCCAGTATGCGCTCATAACGCGCACCAATTTAGACGGCACGCACAGCAATCTGCGCATTACAGGTATTACCCGTGCAGATGGTTCGACACTACAGCTGGCAGATAAAATTCCTCACTGACAAAGCGTACCAGTATAACGAAAAAACCCCTTCCAGAGCACTCTTTCCGGAAGGGGCTTTTTGTTACTTATCTGACTAATACTTCGACAATCTTCGGTTTTGCATTGGCATCATTGCTTAACGAACGGTCAAAGAGCTTGACGCCTACAGCGCCAAGGAGAAAACCGATAATACCGCCGGCAATTTCCAGGTTAATTTCATTCAGGCCCTGGGAAATGGCGATCCAATGGCCGATAAACACGCCTGCTGCTGCAACCAGGAGGGGCATGACAAAACAGACAAACGCGCCAATGACGATGTTCGTTTCCCGCATTTCAAACTTGACATGCTGTCCTACTTCAGCGCCTACAGGATTTAACGCCTGAACAACTATATTTTGTGCGCCATCGCAAGCACCGCAAGCCATGCAATCGGAATGACGGCCAACCTTCACATCTGCCAATCCATTATCGTTGATCCCTACGATCGTACCTTCTTCGATCTTCATAAAGACCCCTTCTTTCATCCTATGTTATGAAGAATAATTATCTTTTGCTTTTCAAATCTAGTATAGCATGCAAATTCGCAATAATCAATACCTCTGTGGTGTTCTTTAGGTATAGCATCGTTGCCTTTTTGACCTTATCATTTTTTCTTCTAATCATAATGTTATTGCTACCCGTATACTGACAGAGAAAATGCAAAAAGGCAGGGAATGGAGACGAACGTCAGCATTCCCTGCCCTGTATTATAAAGAAAGGCTTTTTAAATAATCCCGGAATTCCTGGCCCAAATCAGGACGGCGCAAGGCGTATTCTACAGTGGCTTTTAAGAAGCCCAGTTTGTCTCCTACGTCATAGCGTTTGCCTGTAAAGCAATAGGCATAAACTGCTTCCCTGGACGCCATGGTTTGCAGCGCGTCGGTCAGCTGTACTTCACCGCCCTTGCCCGGTTCCGTGCGGCGCAGGATTTCAAAAATATCCGGCGTAATGATGTAACGGCCCAGAACAGCAATGCGGCTCGGTGCTTCTTCGATGCTGGGCTTTTCGATCATATTCGTCACCCGCATCAGGTTTGCATCAGGCGTAGGCACGCCCTTGACGATGCCATAGGCGGATACCTTATCCTGTGGTACTTCCTGACAGCCCAGGACGGTGGCACCAACCTTATTATACATGTCGATCATTTGCCGCAAGGCCGGCACAGTTTCATTATAGACGACATCGTCACCGAGCAGCACAGCAAAGGGTTCATCGTCAATAAACGATTGGGCACAGAGGATGGCATCGCCTAAGCCGCGCATGTGCTTTTGCCGGATATAATGGATATTGATTTCCGAAATACTGCGGACCATTCGTAACAGTTCCGTCTTGTGATGTTCCTGTAAATTCAGCTCCAAAGCAATATTCGTATCAAAATGATCTTCAATGGCCCGTTTCGCATGACCGCTGATAATCAGGATTTCTTCGATACCACTCTGTAATGCTTCTTCTACAATATACTGAATAGTCGGTTTATCTACAATGGGCAGCATTTCTTTCGGTGTTGCTTTCGTAGCCGGCAAAAACCGCGTGCCAAACCCAGCTGCAGGAATAACGGCTTTACGAATTTTCTTCATACCGTCGCCTCCTTATTCGAACCAGCGTGACAGGTCAAACTCTTCACCAATGGTTTCTTTCACATAGCCTTGTGCCAAATAGAGGCCCAAGAGAGACAAGGTGGAAATCCGTAAGAGCGTGCTATCCCAAATATCCCCTAAGTCGGCCAGAACGGGCGAAATATCTTCCATGACATCCAGTGCTTCCTCACCGGTAAAATTACACGGCCGTTTTTTAGCCAGGCGCAAGAGACGGTCCTGCATTTCCCGTTCTGTAATACCGGTTGTCCGGAAGTAGCGGATAGCCATCGTATCATCGACGAGAGCTAACTTGATAAGCGGCGAATTAAAGGAACGAACAATATATTCCCGCGGAATACGCTGTCCCTTCAAGGCCTTGCGCAGTTCTTCTTCTGTAAAGCCGCGGTAACGGAACAAGAGCGGATACGAGTCTGCCAGAATTTCGGCAAAGCGTGTTTCCTTCGTTTCTAACGCCGTACAGTGCAAATAGTCGAGCTGCTGATAATAAGGCCGTTCCGTCGGGAAATGGTCGAGGAAGGGCATGACGTATTTTTCAATGTATTGGCCGAATGTCGCCTTATCTACGTTGTGGGAATTACGCGAGTAGAGGAAGAGCAGCAAGAGAGCCAAAATCTGATAATGGGAACGGTTCAGGTAAGGCATTACTTTCAGGGCATCGATGGCTACCAGGTGCCGCGTAGACACGGCAGGGCAGCAGACGATATCATAAAAAGCACGCAGTCCCATCGTAGCAACATAATCCTGTGGATCCGACACATAGGCCTTCTGCAAATTCTGCAGTGCTTCCTGCACGATGAGCGGTGCTACCATCTTTTCCCGTTCGGCATCGGTCTTGCAGCCTACACGATTAAAGGCCGCTGCTGTAATATTGTTGACATTCTGCTGAAACGCTTCTGTGGCAATACCATATTGCCCCATGAAGTGATGGGCACACTCACGGATAATGGAAGAATTTTCGACCGTATCCGAGGCCCAGATCGAATCGTGGGATACAGGGCGTGTTTCCGTCCCCGACGCTGGCAATTCATTGCCCCACGGGCTTTTTCTAGCCTCTGCCGCAGCCCGGCTCTGAGTCCGTCTGTCTGCAGTCTTGCCCGCAGCCTGTACAGGCCGGTTCGCATCGGTATCTTTGCTGGCTGTATCTACCTGTACGGGTTCCATACGGCGTGTTTCATCACCTGGTGCATTTGATGAGAGGGTATGTGTTCTTGCCTTCACGGGCGGCATGATCTGTGTCTGGTCGCCGACACTATCAGCCACAGCAGCTGCTACCTTAACGGCAGGAATAACTGTCGTAGCGGCTGTGGCTGCCGCTTCGCCGGCAGGTGCATTTTTAGCCGCCAGGTCTGCCGAAACGACGGCAGCCATATGGGCTAATGAAGGATCGCCGGCATCCTTGGTTTCTTCCTTCTTATGTGCCGCAGCCTGTTCCTGCCGCTGGCGCAGAGCTTCTGCCTGTTTTCTGCGTCGCTCTGCTTCAGCAGCCTGGCGTTCTGCCGCTTCTTTTTCGGCTGCCCGGGCTGCTGCTTCTTCGCGGCGTTTTTTGGCTTCTTCTGCTTCCGCCTTGAAAGCAGCCGCTTCTTCTTTATCTACCTTATCCATAGCCTCGATGATTTCATCACGTGACAAGACCCGTGTAGCGTCGAGGTTATCCTTTGCCGTTTTATGGCTATGCTGCGTATCTGCAGCCTTATAGACAATATGGCCATCCTGGCGAACGGCTTCCCCTTTAGTCGTGACAAAAGCGGTTTCTTCCGGATTTTCCCGGCGTTCCCGTACAGTTACCGTCGATATTTTGGGTACCGGCGCTGTATGCGACCGTGCTGTAGACCGTTCAGCCTGCCGTTCATTGTGCAAGGCTTCGATTTGTGCCCAGGCGGCCTTTTCTTCTGCTTTCTTTTGCGCTAACTGCTGGGCTTCTTCCCGTTCCTGCTTTTTATGGCTTTTTTCTGCCTTGCTGCCGGAAAAGAAAATCAGGCAAATAACGAAAAAAACAAGTACTACGCCTGCCAGTATGATATACGGCAAATAACTAGACATTTCATCCTCTCCTCTATAACCTATAACATAATCTTAAGCCCTATTTTACCATAGATGGTACACAACTTCCAGTTTAGAAAGAGGCAGTTACGACGTAAGTTTTCGTCGCCGCCCCATTCCGTGGTATAATAAAAAGCATGTTAAACAAAGGAGGCCTTATGCCGATTCCGGCATGCATTATGAAACCATATAAAGCGATTATTTTCGATATGGACGGTACTGTCCTCGATACGTTAGATGAATTAACCCACTCCTTAGCCCACATTTTCCGGCAGCACGGGCTCCCGGAAAAAACCAGTCAGGAAGTCCGCGCCTGCCTGGGCTATGGCTATATCGGCCTGATTCAACGGGCCGTCCCTGAGCTGCCGGTGGCGGAACAAGAACAATTAGCCCGGGAATTCAAGGACTGGTACGGTGCTCATTGCGCCGGCCATACATGTTTGTATGCCGGCATTAGCGAATTATTACAAGCTTTAAAAGACGCCGGACGGCAGACTGCAATCGTTTCCAACAAGGGGCAGGCTGCCGTGACAACGCTGCACGAAGAGTTCTTCTCCGGCCTGGTTACGTTCTCTCTGGGTGAGTCACCGCTTTATCAAAAGAAACCGGCGCCGGATATGGTCTGGGAGGCCTTAAAGCGCCTGGGCTGTGCCCAGGAAGACGCCGTGTACATAGGCGATTCGGAGGTAGATAAGCGCACAGCAGATAATGCCGGCCTGGATTCTATCCTCGTCACCTGGGGTTTCCGGGATCCGGCTTTTTTGAAAGCGTTACAGCCGGACTACCTCGTACATACGCCGCAAGAATTACAGACGCTCCTCCTTTCCGGAGACTAATAAAAACAACCTGTTCCTTCAAGAGGAACAGGTTGTTTTTTCACTTAATCGTATCTTGAATAACGGAATCGACAGCTTTGTTCGTAGCCGTATCATACAGCGGTGAGTATACATTAGCACCATCACGATCTGTATTCGTCTGGGTATCTGCCATATCTTCATCCGTTGCGTCGCCTGCCTGGACTGCCGGCTTAGCCGCCGCGATGGTCTGAAGATCCCGGATTCTGACAATGCCTTTGCCTACACGTTCTTCCAATTTTTGCAAGGTCGAAACGGCTAAAGGCCGGCGCACGATCACATCGATTTGTTCTGCTTTGTAATCAGGCATGGCACCGATATAATTCTGTACGCCTTCTTCCGAAACAATGCAATTAATAGCCCGCATCATGAGCTGGTCATAATCACTCCGGGCAAAGCGGGCCGGACGGATTTCCAGTACATCATAGCGGCTGACATCCCGTTTCAGGCGTTGATTGAGGAACATATGCGGTCCTGTTTTCATGCCTAAGACGAGTTTGTTGCCATCCCAATACAGCGTCCCCTGCTGGAAATAGGCAGGCATACTGCCATATTCCGCGTTGAGCGCCCGGATGACCTGCCGTTCTACATCGACATGGGATACGTAATCGCCGTCAGAATGGCTCACGTGGTACATGGTTTCTGCTGCTTCCGCCCGGGTTATACCGTCTTTGGGACGAAACAGGTTGTCCGCTGAGAGCATGAGATTTTTATTATGCAAGTACTGTACCGCTTCCAGGTCTGCCGCATCGATAGAGGCCTGGTCCGCATAGGGTGCCACTGTACGCGAGACATCCGTAAGGCCGCAGTACTTTAAATACTGATATAAAACGGCAGCAAATTCTTCCCGCGTCACCGGCTGGTCGGGTTTAAACGAGCCATCCGCATAGCCCTGCAGAATGCCATGAGAGGCAACGGCGGCCATCGCATCGTTGGCCTTCGGTGACGGCGCGTCTGTAAAATTCAGCGGTGCCGTCGGCAAATTCAAAGCCGTGCCATAAATAAGTTGTGCCAAATCGCCACGGGTCAGCACCTGCTGTGGTGAAAAGGTTGTGCCCGGCGCAAAGGTCAGGCAGTTATTATCGTAAAGGTAATCGATCGCCACGCGGCTCTTCAAGCCGCCCAGATCGGTATAGGGCGCAGCTGCGAACACAGAAAAAGACGTGCAGGCAACGAGGGCTGTCAAGACAGCCAAAACTTTCTTTCGCTTAACCATGATTATTCCTCCTGCCTGATTTACTGGATGACAATGCGCAGTACACTGCCCAGCTGTTTATTTAACGCAGCTTGTGTTTCTTTGCTGATCGACGGGACGATCAAGTCTACGCGTTCATTCAAATAGTCTTCTTTCGTTTCTACAGCCGTGCCCGTCGGTTCAGACGCGCGATAGATCTTTTCTGCCTGAGCCTTGATATTTTTATAGTCGTTATAGCTGTATGTCGAACGCTGGACAATGACACTGCCTGCAGGGATTTCCGAATCCGTAGCAATGACCTGTTCCAGCTTATCCTGGTTAGCCTTGGTCTTCACGCCTACGTGAAGTTTATTATCCATCCAGTACATAATGCCATCCTTGGCAAAGTTTTTGACCGAACCGTATACGTCAGTCACATCTTTAAAGACCTGTGTCTGCAGGCTATTCTGCTTTTCCGAACTGCCCTGGCTGTTGTTGATAATGCGGTACAATACGTTGACGGCTTCCCCGCGGGTTACCTTTTGGTTTGGATGGAAATAGTTGTTGGCGCCCTGCATATAGCCGGCAGCAGACAACGTATTGACGGCTTTTTTCGCCCACGGTGCAATAGACGCTTCGTCGGCATACGGCGTTGCCGTATCCTGTACGATAATGCCTTTATAGTTCATATAATTGTAGGCAATTACGGCAAATTCCTGACGCGTAATATCCTGTGTCGGGCGGAACGTATTGTCCTTGTAGCCGCTCATAATCTGCTTATCTACGAGCGAAGCAATGGCCCGTTCAGACCAGCGGCCGCGAACGTCTTTAAAATCAGAGCGCAGGACAGCATCGTTTTCACCCAGCATGTTATCCAAAATAGAGGCAATGCTTTCCCGCGTAATCGGATCATTCGGATAGAAATACCCGTTGCTGCCGCTAATATAATGATTATCATAGAAATATTCTATTGCACTCTTACCCCAATAGCTGTCAATATCCTGTAAACCACTGACAGTACCTGCAGCCATGACGCCGCTGCTCATGGCTGCGGCAAGGGCTGCTACTGCCAGAAACTTCGTATATTTTTTCATGGTATTCCACTCCTATCCAAGGTCTATAGTACTCGTTATATCAGGCCAAACACTGCCAGCCCGATGATTGACTCTATTTATCATATTTTATCATATAGCACGCCGTGTCACAAGGCTGACGCCTGTCAGTACAGCTGGAAGTACTGTTGTACTGCTTCCGGATCGTGTGTTTTTTCCAGTATGAGCTGTAACAGGAGTCGCGCCTTTTGCGGTGACAGATTATCTGCGGCGACGACGCCGGGCCATTGCGGCACAGGACTGACGATACCGCCGGAAGCCCGCGTCGCACGGACAACGACGACACCCTGGCTCAGGGCCTTTTCGATTCCTGCCTTAAGATAAAGAGGCAGGTTGCCATGGCCAAAGCCACAAAATACCAGTCCCTCTGCATGCGCTGTCAATGCAGCTTCGATGAGGTCTTCACTCATGCCGATATGGCAATAGATGATCCATACTGCCGGCAGGCGTTTTCCAGCCCGGCACGTCCATTCGGATGCATACGTATGCTTACGCAAAGGCTTTTGATAAAAAACGGGGACACCGTCCTGCATAAAACCCACATAGCCTAACTGGCCATCAGAAAAAGCGTGTACATGTGTCGTATCTGTTTTTTCTACGTACCGGGCCGCGCAGATAGAGCTATTCATGAGCTGCAAAACGCCATAGTCACCGGCTTCCGGGCAGGCCGCAAGCCGTACAGCTTCCAGCAGGTTTAACGGGCCATCGGCACTGATAGCCGTAGCCGGACGCATGGCGCCGACGATCACAATAGGCTTGTGTGTATGCACAGTCAGATTGAGAAAATAGGCTGTTTCGTCCATAGAATCCGTACCGTGTGTCACGACGATACCGTCAACATCGTTCCGGTCTGCTACGGCCTGAATCCGTCCTGAGAGGCCGGTTAACAGCTCTTCCGTCATAGACGAACTATCGATATTGCAGTATTGCTCGCCTGCAATAGACGCGTATTCGGTCAATGCCGGTACGGACGCAATCAATTCGGCAACAGAAACCTCACCGGCCTGATAACCAAGCAATTCATCAGCAGCACCGGCCCGGCCGGCAATGGTGCCGCCACAGCCAATAATATAAATGCGGGATTTCATACAAACTCCTCCTCGTAGGTAACAAAATGATACTTCGATTGTATCACGGAAAGCAATGTATCACAAACGGAGCCTGCACGGCGTTATAAAAAAAACAGGAAACCCGAAGGTTTCCTGTTTTCTGCATAGGTTTGTGTATCGCCAAATATGATTATTATTTGCTGTACAATTCGACGATAAGCGTTTCGTTGATTTCGATAGGGAGTTCGTCACGTTCCGGAATGCGGGTAAGGGTACCAGCAAAGTTATCGAAGTCTTTGTCGATATAAGCGACATCGAAAGATTTCAGTTCTGTGAAAGATTTTTTGAACATTTCATTCGAACGAGAGCTTTCTTTCAGGGAAATAACGGAACCAACTTTGACGTTAGCCGACGGAATATCGCACCGTTTGCCATCGACAAGGATGTGGCCGTGGTTTACCATCTGACGAGCCTGACGGATGGAATTAGCGAAGCCAATACGATAAACCAGGTTATCGAGGCGGCATTCCAGCAGTTTCAGCATGTTCTGGCCTGTAACGCCTTCCATCTTCTTAGCTTTATCATAATAACGGACAAACTGACGTTCCAGCAAGTTGTAGTATGCACGGAGCTTCTGTTTTTCCAATAACTGTGTGCCATATTCAGACATTTTCTTCTGACGCTGATCTTTCTTAACGCGTTTTAATGCCTTAGGATGTCCGTACACATTCAGTCCGAACCGGCGACATTCCTTAAAACGCGGGTCTCTCCTCGTTGCCATTTCTACATCACCTCATAGTAAATAATTAGATATTTTCTGCACACAATGCAGTGTTGTTATTCTATCACAATTACGAATTCCTGTCAACGTTACCGCCCATAGATTATGGCAGCGTGATTTCAACGATTTGGCCATTTTTGACAGCCGGACTATGCAGAAAGCGGCGCATATAGGCAGCTGCTGCCAACCCGGGCTCGTGCCGGACGAGGAGCAGGTTGCGAATGAACTGGGCGTGCGTAAAAACGACGATGAAATGCTCGTGCCGCTTTTCCAGTGCAGCCAGGGTTTCTGTAATGCGTGACACGAGTTCTCTATAGCTCTCTGCATCACCGGCATCCACATAATCCGGATCCAGGTTGCGCCAATACGCAATCACCCTGGGCCGTCGCTGGGCCGACGTCGTACCTACGCAGGTACGGGGCGAAAGGTACACAAATTCATGCACTGCCGGCCAAACTTCTACAGGCACGTCCGGATATAAGCGGCACAGGGGAGCTGCCGTCTGCCGGGCCCGTACGTACGGTGAGGTGATGATGAGATCAGGACGGGGCACGAACAGGCTGACAGCCTTAGCCTGTTCTTCTCCCAGCGGAGACAAGGGAATCGTACGATGGTCTTCCGTGGCAGCTCCGGCATTTGCTGTACTTTCACCGTGGCGGATCAGCCATATCTTTTTCAAAATTGTATTCTCCTTTTTATGTTTCCTGCAAAAAAAGCGGGCCCGTGAAAGCGGGCCCGCCACATACTGCCTGATACTTAGATTTCTGTTTTCCACAGGCCGTGCAGATTACAGTACGCATATACTGTACCGGAACCGACGAGATGGAATTCTGTTTCCGGTTTTTCACCCGGTTTCAGATATTTGAAGAGCAATTTGCCTTCACTGGCTAAGGCAATCCATTCGATGAAATGGTTGTCAAGCATAGGATGTTCTACGGAGCCAACCGTTACATGCATCATCTTATCGCCCTTTTCTACAGCCGGCGTATGTTTTTCCGTTGCTGCATCAACTGCACCCGGTACGAGATGTACCATAGGCTGTCCACAGCACGTAAGATTTGTGCCGCCACCGGATTTGATAACTGCAATAATATTGCCGCACAATTCGCATTTGTAAAATTCTACTGCCATGTTCCTTACCCCCTTCAGAGATAAAACGAAACTGTAGTAAATATGAATGGGCACTACGTACCATATCATATCTTATATGAATAGTATAGCATAAACAAAGCGAATTGTATATTACCTAAGAATCATTTTTTCTGAAATGGTAGCACTTTTTATTGATTCGGAACGTTTACTTTTTAGTACCACCGTGTCATAGGCAGGTCATTATTCGTGCCCTTCGTAAAGAGGAGCTGGTGCACATCGATATAACCGATATAGAAGGCGACCGCGCAGCCGCACAGATAGAGATCCCACATGCGGACAAATTCTTCACCCTTATCGGCAGCTACCTGGTCGCGGACCTTCTGGAAATTATGATACCAGCAGCTCAGTGTCTTGTAGTAGTGCCGGCGCAGGCTTTCAGCATCGAGGAGCTGGAACGGTCCCTTGTACGCCAATTCTACGATTTCATAGATTGTCGGCAACGTACCGCCCGGGAAGATATACTTGCGCATCCACGGATTGCTGTTCTGTTCGTCCCGGCCATCGATGTAATGGAGGAGGAACAGGCCTCCGTCCTTCATGACCTTATCAACGACATTCATATACCGTTCAAACTGGGACCGGCCTACGTGTTCAAGCATGCCTACACTGACGACGCGATCGAATTTGATGTCTTTTTTGGGCAGATCACGATAGTCGAGAAGATCGATATGCACCTGATCTTCCAGGCCTAACGCCTTGATCCGTTCCTGTCCCATCGCCCACTGTTCGTGGCTCAGGGTGCAGCCATAGCCCTTGACACCGTACTTTTGCGCGGCTTCAATGAGCAAATACCCCCAGCCGCAGCCAATATCGAGAAGGCTTTGTCCTTTTTCCAGGTGCAGCTTGGATAAAATATAATGAACCTTATTTTTCTGGGCTTCTTCCAGCGTATCGTCATCATGCTTGAAATACGCACAGGAATAACTCAGTGTCGGATCAAGCCAGAGCTTATAGAAATCATTGCCCAAGTCGTAATGGGAGCATACTTCTTCACGCTGTGTCGTCTTGTCTTCCGACGGATACAGAAGCGAATTGACGGCACTTCTGTCTAAAGAGAACTGATCTACCTGTTCGAGCAGGCATTCCAATACCGTGAATAAATCCCCTTCAATTTCCAAATCTCCCCGCATAAAAGCTTCCCCTAAGGATAAAGAAGTCGAAGTCAGCAATTCTTTCTTTGGGATGTCTTTATGAAAGATAACGCGAAATAAGGGTTCGCCCGTACCAATCGTATAATGTTTCCCATGCAATACTACATCAAAGCAGTATTTGTCGAATCGTTGCAAATAATAAATAAGAAAATTATCCATTAAATGCATGCTAACACCTTCATTCAGATAAATTTAATTTATGCTCTGTTTTCTATGCCGCACACAGCATTTTCCAATACCATCATGGTCGTTACAGCGCCTACGCCACCTGGCACGGGTGTCACTGCACCGGCGATTTGTGAAACCGCCTCAAACTCTACATCACCTACGGTCTTCCCTTCTACCCGGTTAATGCCTACGTCGATGACGATAGCACCCGGTTTTACCATATCTGCCGTCACCAGTCCCGGTGAGCCGGCAGCGCTGATCAAAATATCGGCCCGCCGGGCAGCAGCCACTAAATCGCGCGTGCGCGTGTGACAATGTGTCACCGTAGCATTGCGGTTCAGGCAAAGCTGCGCCAAAGGTTTGCCAACTACATTGCTTCTCCCGATAATCACCACCTCTTTCCCCGTCAAAGAAATATGATAATAATCCAGAATTGCCATGACAGCCCGGGGCGTACAGGGAACAAATCCGGGACGGCCTGAAAAGAGACGGGCTACATTGCTGTCCGTCAGGCCATCGACGTCCTTTTCAGGGCTGATACAGTTAATCACTTTTGCCGCATCAATATGGCGCGGCAAAGGCATCATCATGAGAATACCAAAAATATTTTTACCCTCATTAAAATGCGTGATCATAGAGATCAGATCATGTTCACATACCGTCTCTGCCAGCCTGTAAATTTCTGCTGATAACCCTACGCCTTGAGCCACCTTTTGCAACGACCGGGCATACAAATCAGAGGGTTTATCACTGCCGGCTAAGATAATCGCCAGTCCTGGCTGTATATGGCGTTCCTGAAAATCATATAACCGCCGTTCCACCTTCTCTCGGTGAAACGCAGCCACGGCTTTGCCATCCAATAAAACCATAAAAATCTCCCCTTTAATGTAAGAACGTAACTTGTACATCGGAGCCATCAGGTACATACGTGCCTGCCGGCGGATTCTGATACACAGCATGACCGGCACCGTTCGGCACAAAGCCCAGCCCTGCCCGGTCAAGCCAGTCGTTGACTTCCCGGTTATCCCAGCCCAGGAACGACGGCACCAGGATACCTGCATCAGACCGTTTTACATCCGGAATCACCCGGGCCGGTTTAGGCTGTCCGTCCGCCTTTTGCGGCAACCCCGCTAAGGACGTCGCTTCCGTAGGACGCAGGCCTTTGATGCGGACAATCTGGGTCATCATTTCTTTAAATACAGGCGCCGCTACTTGGGCACCATAGTATACACCACTCGGATTATCTACGACGATCAGTACAACATACTGCGGATCTTCCAAAGGCCCAAAGCCAACGAAAGAACCGATGTATTGATTTTCTGCATAGCCTGTACCTTCTGCATTCAAGCGCTGGGCTGTACCGGTCTTGCCGCAAAAAGCATAGCCGTCAACCTTGGCATTTTGCCCGCCGCCAGACGCAATCTCTTCGGCCATAATTTTGCTGATTGTCTGGCTGATTTCCGGCGAAATAGGCTGTCCCACTTCGACGGGTTCCGCTTTTTTATAAATGGACCCATCGGGATTGTCAATTTCCTTGATGACAAAAGGCTTCATCATATAGCCGCCATTGGCAATGGCACCAAACGCCTGGACCATCTGTAAGGGCGTTACGGCGTTCCCTTGGCCAATGGCCATAATCGCTTCATCGATCTTGCTCATCGAATCAGCGTCAAAAAGAATCCCCGAGCCTTCACCTGGCAGCTCTATCCCTGTGGGCTGGCCAAAGCCAAAGCGGTGCGCATATTCCGTTTCTATTTTACCGCCCATTTGCATGCCAATATAGGCCATGGCCGTATTAATGGAAAACTTAATGATTTCCTTCAGCGTCACATTGCCCATACCCGCATCATCCCAGTTATGGATCGTACGATCGTCAATGTCGATATAGCCCACATCGTGATACACGCGGTTGACATCCCATTTTCCCGATGCCAAAGCGGCGGCTGCCATAATCGGTTTAAACGTCGAGCCCGGTTCATACAAATTGACGACGGCCCGGTTCTTGTAGGCTTCCTGATTCCCTTTACCGTAGTCATTGGGATCGAAATTCGGACGGCTGGCCATGGCCAGGATTTCCCCCGTTTTAGGATTCATAACGATCACCGCAGCACCAGAGGGATGATTGCGTTTCATAATGCCATCGAGGCCCTGTTCGGCCACATACTGGATCGTACTGTCGATAGTCAGCTGTACGGACCGTTCTTTATTAGGCAGTATTTTTTCCAAAGCCGAATCCAAAATAGGGATATTGTGACTGTCTGTCAACAGCTGATAGCGTTCTACGTCTCCCTTGATTTCCTTATCGAGGACCATTTCTATACCGTCTAAGCCACGGTCGTTTTCACCGACAAAGCCGATCAGCTGAGCTGCCATCGTACCGTTCGGATAAAAGCGGTGGCTTTCATTATTAAAGCGCAGGCCCTGCAGTTTCTGATCCTTGATCAGTTCCGCTACGGCTTCGTATTTATCGTGATCCATTTTCCTATCGAGCCAGACAAAGGCTGTATCCCGTTGCAGCCGTTCCTGAATCTGGCTTTCGCTAATACTCAGATAGGGTGCCAGGAGATGGGCCATTTCTGCTGGTGAGCGGTTAATCATCGTCGGATCGGCATAAAGTGACTTTGCCATTTCGCTAATGGCCAGAACGCGGCCATCGCGGTCAAGAATGGTACCACGGGGCGACGTAATTTCCCGGCTTTCTTCAGACTGGGCATCGGCCATGGCATTCATATCCGCCCGCCGTACGACTTGCAGCCAGAATAACTCGCCAAATATCAGTACGACAAGGATAAACATGCAGATAATACAACTGGACATGCGCCGGCGCATCTGGTTGTCTCTTTTTTTATCTTGTTTGGTCTTCATGATTTTTTTCACCCTGTCGTTTCAGCCATTTTTCGGCTGCCTTATACAATACATCCGGATCATTATCCAGCTGTCCGTTTTGCACACGCTGTAACAGGTTGTGCAGACAGGCTCCTGTTTCTTTGCCGCACCGCCTAGTAAGGCGCCGGTCGTAGTGGAGGTCTTTAGTAGAAACGGGCATAGCCCGGGCCAGGTCAGCCATGAAGCGGCCAAATTCTTCTGTCCCCCGGGTATTGGCTTCCGTACGGCCGCAGCCCCAAATGTCACCGACAGCTACAGCTGTCGCCTGTTCTACCGCATCGGTCAATTCTTCTGTGCGGCGAAAAGGCCCCTGCAGCGCTTCATGGCGCAGCCATTTTTCCAAATCCCCTTCGCCCGTATTGGCATAATAGTGAAACTTCATATGTGTCTGCACGAGCCAGGCTACGCGTTGCACAAATGCCGGCCGTTTCCCCCAGCGTGTCAAAATAGCCGCAGCCATTTCTGCCCCTTTGTTGTCATGTCCATAGTCGGTAAAACGGCCCTTATGAATTCCACGAATGCCAGGCAGGCCTTTAGCCACATCATGAAACAGCATGGCATAGCGGATTGTCAAATCGGCCGGCGTATGCGCTACCGCTGCCAGCGTATGAAACCAGGCATCAAACACATGAAACGGCCGTGACTGGGGCGTTTCCGGCAAGTGGCTGAGTTCCGGTAAAATAGGGACTTCCCGGTAGACACCGTTTTCCTTTTGCCGGCAGCTGCAAGCCCCCAGCCCACTCCGTACGAGCACATCGAGGCCCTTGCTGACCTCCGGCGTCAGCATGAGGCGGTCAATTTCCTGTACGACCCGCTCCAAGGAGAGACCCTGTACGCGATAAAAAGCTGCCGGCATAGCCCGCAGCATTGTTTTATCCGGTATAAAGCCGAGCTGGCCTGTAAAACGGCAGGCACGGAACAAACGCAGGGCATCTTCCGTAAAGCGGCGCGTAGCATCTCCGACGGTGACCAGGCGCTTTTTGTGCAGATCCTTCTGTCCGCCTACGTAATCATATACGGTCCCATATTGATCCATTGCCAGAGCATTCACCGTAAAATCACGGCGTAACACATCTTCCCGCAAGGTATCTGCATACCAGACCGAAGCCGGCCGATGACTGTCTGCACCATAGGCTTCCCCACGAAAGGTCGCCGTTTCAATGGTCATCCCGTCGACAACAAGGACGACAATGCCAAAGCGTTCGCTATTTATTTCTACTGTATGCCAGCCTTGCGCCGCACCGACAGCGCGGATCTCTTCCGGCCGCGCAGATGTAGTCACATCATAATCATGGGGTTCGCGCTGCATCAATATATCACGTACAGCACCGCCGACCAGATAAGCCTCATACCCGGCTTCTTCTAAGGCGTGCAGTACGCTGCGTACAATCCGGTTCAACAGGAATTCCTCACTTTCTATTACGAAAGAGAATATACTAAACGGGAGCTCTCCCCTTTTAGTATACCAATTATACTATAGTATACCTGTGAAATACAAGTTTGACCCCCGACCATATGCCTGGCCTGCACGGGCAAGAATAATATATTTGTAAAATATTAAAAAAACACTGTTTTTATTGATTATTTATGCTATAATTTAGAAAGATTATTCTCCAAGGAGGAACCTACTATGGCTATTAACTGTAAACAACTGGTTGAAAAAAATATTCCTTTACTCATCGAAATCCGTCGTTTTTGCCACCGCCACCCGGAACTCTCGTGGCAGGAAACACAGACCATGGCCTATATTGAAGAGGAACTGACAAAATTTGGTATTGCCTGGCAGCATATCGATAAAGGCGGCATCCTGGCCCGCATTGACGGCCAGGCACCTGGTAAAACGCTGCTCCTGCGTGCTGATATCGATGCCCTGCCGATCACTGAAAGCGAAAGCAATCTTTCCTGCCCTCGTGTCGTCCGTTCGGAAACGCCTGGCGTCATGCATGCCTGTGGTCACGACGGTCATATTGCCATGCAGCTGGTCGTTGCTAAACTGCTACAGGAAACGAAAGACCAGTGGAACGGTACGGCGGCCATTCTTTTTGAACAAGGGGAAGAAGATTCACCGGCTATGCGCTATATCGTCCCCTATTTAGAAGAAAAAAGCGGTCTTTCCATAGACAGCTGCTACGCGACACACCTGCGCTGGGATGTTCCCGTCGGCAAAGTAGCGATTTGTGATAATGCCCCCATGGCCGGCGGTTTCCGCTTCCGCGTCCGCATTGCCGGCAAGGGCGGACACGGTTCACGTCCGGATCTCGCCTACAGCCCGATTGATTGCTTCACATCCTTCCATACACATTTGCAGGAGCTGCGTCTGCGGGCCATTGCCCCGCAGGAATGCCTGACCGTTTCCGTCGGCAGTGTCCATAGTGGCGAGCTGCAAAACGTAGTTCCTGACAGCCTCGAATTTGCCGGTACGTGCCGCTTTTTCAGCTATGATCATGCCGGCCGCCGCTTCTTTGATGAATTTTTCCGTCTCCTGAGCAATGACTGCGATACCTATCATTGTACCTATGATATTCTCGACATGCCCAAGCCTCTTTACGAAGTACAGAATAATCCGGTCTGTGTAGACCTGGCCAAAAAGGCAGTCACAGAAACACTCGGCGCCGGCAGCCTGACCCAGTGCGAACCGTGGATGGCATCGGAAACCTTTGCCATCCTGACCCGTCTCTATCCGGGCCTCATGACCTTCACAGGGATTGCCAATCCGGAAAAGGGCAGCGGTGCCAACCACCATACGCCGCAATTCGATTTGGATGAAGACGCCCTGGCCGTAGGTGCTACGACGGGTTTGGCTTATGCACTGGAATTCTTCAAGACCCAGCCGGAGCTGCCCTTTGAACGGACAGACGAACCGCTGAACGAGCTGGCAGCGCGTAATGTATAATTATATTTTCCTATAATGCAAGCTCGGAAAAGACATTTGTATTTATAGAGTAAATATTGTAAAATGAGCATACACCTATATAAGGTGCCTGCTCATTTTATGTCACACGTGCCAATCGGCCGTGTATTTGCTTGATTTATTTTTAAAGGAGGCTACTATTAGTGGACTTAGTAAAAAACTGGCGCATCCATCTCTTTGCGCTGATCCTCGTCATCGTAGCCGAAACCATTGGTATCCAAAAGCACGGCCTGGTCATTTTCCTGCCCATGCTCTACGCCCTGGTTCTCGGCGGTATTATCAGTTATCCTTCATTCCATATTTTAAATGAAAAACAGATGACCCGGGCCGGCAACCTGATGAGTATTACCATGTTGTTCCTCATCGCCAAGATTGGCTTAGGCATCGGCCCGAACCTGCACCTCTTACTGAACTCCGGCATTGCCCTGATCATGCAGGAATTTGGTCATTTCTTCGGTACGCTGATCTTCGGTCTGCCGACGGCCATTCTCTTAAAAATGGGCCGCGAAGCCATCGGCGCCTGCTACTCCATCGACCGTGAAGCCAACGTCGCCATTATCGCTGAAAAGTTCGGTATCTTCTCGCCTGAAGGCCGCGGCGTAATGGGCATGTACATTTGCGGCACCCTGTTCGGCGCGCTTTGGATTTCCATCCTCGCCGGCATCATCGCCCGTACAGGCCTCTTCCATCCTTATGCCCTGGCTATGGGCGGTGGCATTGGTTCGGCCAGTATGATGGCTGCTTCCGTCGGCTCGATCGTCGCCGTTTTTCCGGAAGAAACAGAAAAGATTACAGCCTTTGCCGGCGCTGCCAACCTCATGACCTCGGTCATCGGCATCTATTTCTCCCTCTTCATTTCCCTGCCGGTTACGATTAAAGTATATGAATGGGTAACAGGCCGTAAGAGACATGAAGAAGTCGCTGCTGGTGAAGTACAGGAAAACGCCGTAGCCGATACGATTGCTAAGGAAGAAGAAGAAGCCAAAGAAGTACGGGAAAAATCCTCCCTTGGCGACGACCTGTTCATTCTCTGCCTCACCGGTGTTCTGACACTGATTGGCAATTTCGTCGGCTTCAAAGTCAATCCGGCTGATGATTTTATCGGTTGTCTCATGATTATTGCTATCTGCTTTGCCGGTATTCTCATCGCCCGTATCCCGGGCCTGAAGAAGCTGCCTGTCGTTTTCTGGGTTTCCATCATCGCTGTTATCGTATCCATTCCGTCCGTACCGGGCGCTACGACGATTACAGCCGCTACGAATCCGGTCAACTTCCTGGCTGCCTGCACGCCGATTCTCGCCTACGGCGGTCTCTCCCTGGGCAAAGATATTCCTGCTTTTAAACGTCTTTCCTGGCGTATTGTACCGGTTGCCCTCATGGTAGCCTCGGGTACTTTCATCTGCGCTACCCTCATGGCAGAAGTCATGCTCCACTTAGAAGGCGTTATCTAATACGAACCAAATAATCCGGCCCAGGCCGGATTATTTGCATACAAGGAGGTTTTACAGTATGACCAAAGAAGAACTGAAAAAACAAGTCTGCGAAGCAATTGACAAACGCTATGAAGAAATGGTTGCCTTTGGGGAATCCGTCTTCGCAGAATCGGAACTCGGCTATAAAGAAACAAAGACTTCGGCTAAAATCCAAAAGGAATTTGATAAGCTCGGTATTCCCTATACGACGGGCTGGGGCCTGACCGGCGTCAAAGGACGCCTGACCGGGGCCGCTTCCAAACGGACCATCGCCGTTATGGGCGAACTCGATTCTGTCGTCTGCCGCCGTCATCCATCAGCCGATCCCGTTACGGGCGCAGCCCACTGCTGCGGCCATAACGTCCAGGTTTCGGACATGCTCGGTGTAGCCATGGCCTTAAAAGATACGAATGCCATGCAGTATCTCGGTGGCGACGTCGTCTTCTTTGCCGTCCCCAGTGAAGAATGCATTGAAATTGAATACCGGGAACAACTGATGGAAAAAGGGAAAATTCATTTCTTTGGCGGCAAGCAGGAAATCATCCGCCAAGGCGGCTTCGACGATATTGATGCGGCCATGCAGATGCACGTCAACCCGACGGACGATCCGGAAGGTGACATCCGCATTAATGCCCGTTGCAATGGCTTTATCACGAAATTGATTGACTACCATGGCCACGCAGCGCATGCGGCAGCTGCTCCCCACGAAGGAGTCAACGCCCTCAATGCCTGCATGCTCGGTGTCATGGGTGTCAATGCCCTGCGTGAAACCTTCCAGGAAAAAGACCACGTCCGCTTCCATCCCATCATTACCAGCGGCGGGGACCTGGTCAACGTCGTACCGGATTTCGTCCGCATGGAAAGCTACGTCCGCGCTGCGTCAGCCGATGCCATGAAGCATTATAATGAAGCTGTAGACAGAGCCTTAAAAGCCGGCGCTGACGCCGTAGGCGCTACATGTGAAATAAAAAATATGCCGGGCTACCTGCCCATGTTCCAAAATCAGGCCATGTGTGACCTGCTGGAAGCCAATTCCAACGAAATCTTCGGCAAAGAGCACGTCGATGCCCAGCCGCCTTTCGATTCCGGCAGCACCGATATGGGCGACATTTCTTATATTATGCCCTGCATCCATCCCTATGTCGGCAGTGTCCACGGGGCCTTGCACAGTGCTGAATTCGATCTCTTCCAAAAGGAAACAGCCTATGCCAAGACGACCAAAGTTCTGGCCATGACGCTCATCGATCTGCTCTACGCCGATGCAGCTTCCTTAGAAAGTATTTTAAAGGGATATACGCCGCTCATGACGAAGGCTGAATATTTAAAATTCATGGAATCCTTACGCAGTACAAAATAAGCACACCGTACTAAAAGCCGTTGTCACAGACTGTAACCCGTCTGAGACAACGGCTTTTTTGCAGTCAGACAAACGAAAAAAGGCTATGAACCAGCCTGGGAGGGCAGCCATAGCCTTTAAACGTTTGCTGTTTAGATTTTTTCCATAATTTCTGTGAAATGCTCATTCAGGTACGGGAAGATGACCTGCTGAATGAGTACGTTGATCATTGCCGGATCAAACTGTTCTTCTGTAGCTGCAATGCAGCAATCGAGAACGATTTCGCCACCCTGTGCTACGTAGAATTTAAAAATCTTATACTGCTGGTTGCAAAGGTTCAGGAAATCTACGATCTTTGCCCGGTTGTCATCGTTGACTACCTGGCCGGCGATAATGACACGGGTAATGAAATAGATGCTGTCATCTGCCAGTACAACCAAGGGCAGACGCTGGCCCTTTACTTCGATGGAAGAACGGAAAACAACCGTATGCATCTGATCGTCTTTTACTTCTTCAGCCGTAAATGCCTTAGGATCGTGTTCGTCATAATAAGCCTTAAATTTTTCTGCTTTAGCGTTCATAATATCACCTCATTAGATTTTATAACATCATTGTATCATATCCTGCCTATTCTGGCTATGCGTATGAGCCGGATAAATAAGAAAATAAAATGATAGCAGTGCGCCGGCTTCACCAAAAACCATGACCAGGCCCATAGGAATCGCTGTATAACTTCCGGCAATACCGACGACAGGAGCCATGACAGCGCCGGAAATCATAGAAAAGAAACCGATCAATGCCGAAGCACTGCCGGCCTGTTTCCCCTGGGCCTGCATGGCCAGGGAAAAGCTCGTCGTCGACATAGACGCCAGCGTTGCCACCGTAAAGAAGAGAATGGTAATAATCGCATATACAGGCAGGCCGGCTAAAAAGCCCAGGAGCAGCAGTCCGCTGCCAATGAGGGCCACCCAAAGGACAACGCGCAGCATACGCCAGTCGGCAATGCGGCCGGTCAGGCGTCCCGTAACAGCGCCACTGATCATGAGGCCAATGCCATTGAGACCGAAAATGAGGCTAAACGCCTGGGGACTCACGTGATACACATTCTGAAAGACAAAGGACGAGCCGGAAATATAAGCAAAGAAAGCGGCAAAGGCAAAGCACTGCATCAGGCAATGGCCCATAAAATAACGGTCACCAAAGAGTGAACCAAACTGCTTCAGGCCACCGGCAGCGTTGCTGACCAGACGCCGTTTTTGCGGCAGCGTTTCCGGCATGAGCCAGGCACAAACGGCCAACACGATGCCAATGCTGACAAGAAGCCAGAAAATACCGCGCCATGAGGAAAAGCGCAAAATCTGGCCGCCAATCACCGGCGCTAAAATAGGTGCCAAACCATTGACCAGCATGAGCATGGAAAAGAGCTTTGTCAGGGCAGTACCGCGGCAAAGATCACGGGCAATGGCCCGGGCAATGACGATACCGGCACCACCGGAAAAGCCCTGAATAAAGCGGAACAACAATAACCAATAGATCGTGTGGGATAAAATGCAGGCCAGGGACGACAGGGAAAAAATGGCCATCCCCAAAAAAAGAGGCCGGCGGCGCCCTTTTTTATCGCTAACGGGACCGGAAATAATCTGGCCGGCGGCCATGCCTGCCATAGAGGCCGTCAGGGTCAGCTGGATCATGGACGGCGAGACAGCAAAATCGGCCATCATGGCTGGCAAGCCCGGCAAATACATATCTGTCGATAGCGGCGCAATCGCTGCCAGCATGCCCATAAATACAGTCATCCATAGCATCATTTTTTCTTGTTTAGATCTTACCATTACTATAACGTTCTCCTCTCTTTTCCTGCAGCCGGTCGATTAGCGCCGGCACGTCCCCCAAGGTCTGACACGTATGCCAGGCCGATGCCACCACTACGTCGGGCACGCGGACAAGATCCGGCACCCAAATGGCCGGGATACCTGCCGCCCGGGCAGCCAGCAGGCCATTGGCCGAGTCTTCAAAAACCAGTGCCGCTGCTGGCACAACGTGGAGCTGCTCACAAACGCGTTGAAAGATATCCGGCGCAGGCTTGCTATGCGCCAGTTCGGCACCGCTCTGAATAAGACAAAAATAAGACGTAAGGCCGGCCTTTTCAAGCAGCATGCGCACCGTCTTTTCAGAGGAAGACGAAGCAACAGCACAGGCAATGCCCGCCGTTTGGGCGTAGTCCAGACATTCCCTCAGGCCCGGCTCCAGCGGTGCGCCGGACTGTTCATATATAGCCAGCTGGGCTGCCGCCTTTTCTGTGTGCATGGCCTTATACGGAAAGTCCCTGCCAAAGGTTTGGAGAAAGACTTCTTTGATTTGCCGGTCGTTCATGCCAAAAATACGATCAAAAAAGGAATCGCTCAGGGTAATACCATATTTTTTTCCTGCGGCCCGCCAGCAAGGTACGGAAATCCGTTCTGTGTCAAACATAAGACCGTCCATATCAAAAATAAATAAATCCGGTTTGTACAGCAGTTGCAGCTGTTGCGCAGGTACTTCCCTTATTTCCAAAAGAGAGTCTCTCCTTTCCAATATAAAAGGGGATGTGACAAAATGAGAAATCATTTTGTCCACATCCTCTTTTTATTTGCATC
>NZ_JAQDBC010000040.1:0-21025 GCF_027681725.1 Caecibacter sp. AF58-12pH5A
CGCTGGACGAAGCATTACCAGGAAAACCAAACCTACTACGTAGGCCTTGGCTGGGATCATGAATTCGACGGTACAGCCCGAGCCACATACAACAACTTCAATCTCCCCGAAAAAGATGGCAAGGGCGACGCCGGCTTCTTAGAACTGGGCTGGTCCAGCCAAAGTCACAAAGACAACCCCTGGAACGCAGATGTCAAACTACGAGGCTGGGTAGGCATGAAGAAGGGCATTGACTACACGTTAACCATTGGACGGGCGTTCTAAGCAGGCCTCCCAAAAGGCTAGTCTTGACCAACCATCCACTGCACATAGCTGATTAACGGCAGGTATTTCTCAAATGCGGAGATACCTGCCGTTTTAATACGTTTTTCTGGAGTATACTTTCGTATAATACCAAAATATATAATTATTTGATATAATGATTATATATATAAAGAAAACGGGAATATTTTCTTTCGTCTCAAAGGTGGGGATCATAATGAGAAGAAGAGATACGGTACTAAAAATGTCCATTCTTGCGGCTTTGCTATTCCTAAACGGGACTGCACCTGCCCATGCCGCAGATGTCAGCAACAAGCAGCAGACCATTTCCTCCGGCACATACGAGAACGCCTACGGCGGCTACACCATAACCGAAGGTGAAAGCGCACTGCAAAACACACTGGCCCTTTCAGGCTCAGCCATCGTACAGAATGTCGCTGCCGGCGGCTGGTCCCGCTACAGCAATGCTAACGGAAACACCATTACCATTGCCCTAAATTCCGACGGCTATATCGGCACAGGCACTAGCAATGCCGTATATGGCGGTGTAGCAGAACAGGAAAGCAACGGTACAGCCATGCACAATACAGTCATCATCCAAAGCGGCACAATCCATGGGTTGGTCCATGGCGGTGTCACCGGTGGCAGCGGTGAAGCCTCAGCAAACCAGGTCCTCATGAGCGGTGGCACAGCCGCTAGCGTCACTGGCGGTGAAGCAGGTGAAGGCAATGCCAATGACAACATCGTAACACTAAGTAGCAGCGCTGCCGTACAAGGGAGCAACCCTCCCGTCTACGGCGGCTACAGTGTCAGTGGGAACGCCACAGGAAATATCGTCAATATCCAGGATAGTGCCACTATTGCTGGCTCCGTCATAGCCGGCTACACGCGGGAAGGTACGCTCCTCTCTGGAAACAAAATCAATATGACCGGCGGCACCCTGACCGGCGGTACACTATACGGCGCCTATACCTTGTCAGGTTTTGGTTTTTCTGCCGCTGGCCGTGCCGATACTCTGAATAACGAAGTGACCATCAGTGGCGGCTCCGGTGTCGCTGAAGCTTATGGCGCGAATACCTATTCTGGCCTGGCCCAGGGCAACAAAGTGACCATCAGTGCTGGTACCGTGGCAAAGAATGTCTACGGCGCCGTCTCTCCCCTTGGCGATGTCGTAGACAATCAGGTAATCCTTAAGGACACGGCTAGCGTAGGCAGCAGCACGGGCGCCGGCAATGTCTACGCCGGCCTAAGCAACAGTGGCAAGGTAGCAGGAAACATCCTCTATATCCAAAATCAGGCCACAATCAAAGGAAACGCCTATGGCGGCTATCAAGACGGCTCTGCCTCCACCAAACCGGCAGAACAAAACCAAGTCCTCATGAGCGGCGGCTCTGTAGGCGGCGATATCATAGGTGGCGGCAGCAAAACAGCCGGACAAGTCCTCCAAAACAACGTAACCATCACAAAGGGCACCGTAACAGGTGATGTGTACAGCGGCTCCTCTAAAACAGGAGAAGCCCTAAAAAATACGCTCACCCTCAGTGGCGGCAGCGTAGGCGGCACCCTGTACAGCGGCTATTCTACGAGTGGCGCGGCCAATCAGAACAGCCTCACCGTCAGTGGCGGCTCTATAGGAGCTGACGTGTACGCCGGCTATGCCCAAATGGGCACTACAGGAAATGCACTGCTCCTTTCCGGCACCAGCAGCGTATCCGGTAATGCCGTAGCAGGCCTTTCCCAAACGACCGAATCTACAGGCAATACCCTGACCATCAAAGATAACAGCCAGGTCCAAGGAAATGCTGCCGGTGGCACCGTTTACATCGGCACCGCAACAAACAACACCCTCATCCTGCAGGATAAGAGCTACGTAACCGGCAACATCTACGGCGGCTCGGAGCAGCTGGACGAAGAAGTACAGAATATGCTGGATGAGGCAGATGCGCGCATAGAAGAAATAAAGAACAATCCCGCTCTCACCGATGAGGCGAAAGCGGCACAGATAGCAAACGTCCAGGCTAACGTTGAAGCCATAAAAAACAGATTCACCGGTACGGCTGACGGCAACCAAATCATCCTCAATGGCGGCACTGTAACCGGTAAGACCTATGGCGGCTCCGTCGCAGGCAATGGCGACGCCACAAACAACAGCGTCACCCTAAACGCCGGCACCGTCCAAGACGACATCTACGGCGGCTATGCCGAAAACGGCAACGCCACAAGCAACACCGTCACCATCAAAGGCAGCTCCATCGCGACCACAGCCAGCCTCTACGGCGGCCGGCCAGGCAGCACAGGCATAACCTCCGGCAACAGCCTCAACTTCTACGTCAAAGACGTCACCGTCAAAAACCTAGGCTACTTCCAAAACCTCAACTTCTACGTCCCGGCAGGCACCGTCGCCGGTGAAACCATGCTCGAAGTCACCGACACGGCAGACGTCAGCGGCGCAGCCATCCAGGCAGCTGTAGAAGACACGACCCGGCTCGCCCCAGGCGAAGTCATCAACCTCATCCACAATGCCAACCAGCCCATCGCCACAGATGACACGACCTACTCTATGATGAATGGGAAAGACAAAGTCACAGATGCCAACTTCATCCAGCGCACGGTCCTCATCAAAAAACAAGACCCCAACACCATCGTCCTCTACGTACCAGGCGATAGCAAGCCCCAAGCCGACCCGGGAACGAAAGTCATCACAGAAGGACAAGATGCCGGCACGAGCCTCATCAATGAAGGCTCCGATCTGGCCGTTAACGACGGCTATGAAAGTGCCCTCGCCGCCCATGAAGCAGGCTGGATTGAAGACCACTCCATTAAGGCCAAATTCACACCTTACATCGTCCTCGGCGGTCACAACCTCCGCTACGACGCAGGTGCGGACGTAGACACAGATGGATTCAACGGCGAACTGGGCTTTGTCAAGCGCTCGTACCACGAAGACTACATCGACACATCTATGCCCTTCCTTGAATACGGTAACGGCAACTTCACCGTCCACTATCGCGATGCCCGCAGTGACGGCGGCCAACATTATGCTGGCCTGGGCATTCTCGTCCGCCGCGACAAGACCGATGGCCTCCACTACGAAGGCATGATCCGCGCCGGCCGCTTCAGCGGTGATCTCCATGGCACCATCGCCAGCTACCACTTCGGCTACAACACGAGCTCCAACTACCTGGCAGCTCACGTGGGCCTCGGCAAGATATATACCCGCGATAGAAATGAATACGATTTCTATGGTAAACTCTACTGGTCACGCCTGGGTAGCGATACCGTCCAAATCCGCACTAATGAAGGCACCACTACATACGAACTCGACAGCGTAAACTCCTTCCGCAGCCGTCTGGGTTTCCGCTGGACCAAGCATAAAGACCAACGTCAAGCCTATTACGCAGGCCTGGCCTGGGAATATGAATTCGCAGGCAAAGCCAAAGCCTGGCGTGGCGACTACACGACGCCGTCTAGTAGTCTCAAAGGCTCCAGTGCTTTCCTGGAACTGGGCTGGCAAAAGAAAATTACCAAAGACAACCCCTGGGGGTTAGACCTGCGCGCCCGCGGCTGGATAGGCAAGAGACAAGGCTTCACCTACGCTGCCACTATCAGCCGGGCATTCTAAAATAAACATCACCTTTAGGTAGAGAAGGATTACGTGAATTAGATAGCTCCTTATTTTGAAAACAGGCACGACTCACTGCTGCGAAGTGTGTGCCTGTTTTCTTTTTTTATAGTTAGAAATAAGAAAAAACACTTATATGCTATAGAAAGTTTTATCTCTTTTAGTTATAATATATATAAAGCAAAATGTTCTTGAATAAATTATTTTGAAATAGGAGGGTTGTAGTATGGGAAATCGGAAGGGCTTGCTATATGTATCAGTCATGTTGACGCTCCTGGCTTCGGGTGTGGGAACCTTCTCAGCACAGGCAGCGGACATTACAAATCCTGAACAAACAATTAGCGATACTAAGACCGGGAATGCATTTGGTGGCAAAGCTGACACCTCTGGGGACAATGCAGTAGGGAACAAGCTGACAATTCAGTATCCTGGCGAGGTCGTTGGGAATGTGTACGGCGGTTATGCAGAAGATGGGGCAGCGACAAAAAATACCATGATTTTGAATGAAGGCATTGCCGGTGATCTAAACTATTATAGCTACGGTGATGTATATGGTGGGTATATTGATTCAAACTCAAGTACAGCTTCAGCTACGGGCAATAAAGTCATAATGTATGGCAGCATCGCAACTGGCAATGTCATTGGCGGTGATACAGAAGGCACCGGCGAGGCATCAAACAATGAAGTGAGTATACAAAGTACACAGGTTGTAGTGAATGTCTATGGCGGCTATTCATACTATGGCAGTGCCAGTAAGAATATCGTAACTATTAAAGATGGTCATGTTTTCTTAGGCACTGTATATGGGGGTCTGGCAAGTAAGTCTGGCGATTCCACAAACAATTCTGTAACCCTCAGTGGCAGCACCATTGTAGGTAATGGTGAAGCGCTATATGGTATATTTGTTGCAGGTGGCTATTCAAAATATGGATCGGCAACGGATAATGAACTGAATATTGAGGATGAAAGTTATATTTGGAGTAATATTGCAGGTGGTTTGATTGACCTTGATACTACGAAACAAGCTAAAGGCGATGTATCTAATAACTCCATTAGTATGACAGGCGGCACAGTAGAATTGGCTGCTTATGGCGGACTGAATCAGGGCTTAGGCGATGCTAAAGAAAATAGCATCGATATTAGCGGTGGGACTGTTGACATAGACGTTAGCGGGGGAGCCGCATTTACTGGTTCGGCAAAGCAAAATACTGTAACCATTTCAGGTACCGCCATAGTAACGCGTAATGTTTACGGTGGTTCATCCCTTACGGAAGCTGGTGCAGGCACTGCCACGGAAAATCAAGTAAATATCGAAGGCGGCTCCATAGGAAAGAATATATATGGTGGTGAAACAAAAGGCACTGGCGACGCATCAGAAAACGTAGTCACCATCAGTGGCGGTACCGTAAACGCTGATGTGTACGGCGGCTATGCAGCTGCCGGTAATGCCACGGGAAATAGTGTCAACCTCAAAGGCGGGACCTTCGCTGCCACCACCACCCTCTACGGTGGCTGGGTCAACGATACAGGCACAGGCCAAAGCACGGACAATACCCTCAACGTCTACACCAAAGGACTGACAGTAGCCAATATAGACGATTTCCAAAACGTCAATTTCCTCGTTCCGGCCGATATGACAACGGACGATACGATGCTCACTGTCACGGGCACAGCCAACCCCAAAGGCGCTAACATCAGAGCCGGCATCCAAAGCGATAAGGTACTGGGCGACACCCCAAAAACCATTACGCTGCTCTATGCCAATACCCTAAACGTAGATGATGAAACGTCGTACGGGCTTCTGACAGACTCGGCAGAAGTCATTACACCGGCATATCTCGTAGCGAGTGCTCAGGTCAGACAACTAGATGACAACACCATCGTCATGGACTTGCCAGCCTGGCAGGAAGTGCCTCAGGACGATCTGAAACCGCAACCCAATGATGGCCTGAACGATAATTCTGACACAACGGATGATCCGAACACTCAGCCCGACAATCCTGCAAGCGATGACACAACACCGGAACCGACACCGTGGCACATCTCACCCGACACGAAGCTCTTTGCAGAAGCCCGTGCCACAGCCATGCATACCTTGACGACTGCTGCTGATTTCGCTGCTACGAATGGCTATGACGGTGCCGTCTCAGCCTATGCAGCCGAACACGGCATACGTGGTCAGTTTACGCCCTACCTCGTTCTAGGCGGTCATGATTTGCGTGCAGACACAGGCTCGCACGTAGACTCACAAGGCCTCAACGCCAACCTGGGCCTCGTCCGCCGGCTATACGGCAAAAACCATACCGATACCATCCTGCCCTTTATCGAATATGGCAATGGAAATTACACCAGCCACCTCGATGACGGTGCCCGTGGTGACGGCGACCAGCGGTACATCGGCGGTGGCGTCATCGTCCGCCGCGATCAAAGTGATGGTCTTCATTATGAAGGGATGGTCCGGGCCGGCCGCTTACAGGGTGATTTCAAGGGACGTATTGCAGGGTATCAGACAAGCTATGATAGCAGTGCGCCTTATGTCAGCGCTATGGCGGGTATAGGTAAAATTGTTCCTGCCGGCCAAAACGCAAGCTATGACTTTTACGGGAAATTTTTCTGGGATCACCTCTCTAGTGACAGCGTCGTCGTGCACAACAGCCTGGGCACAGCCGGCTACTATTTCGATAGCATCAATTCCTATCGCACGCGTTTGGGATTGCGCTGGACAAAACATCAGAGCGAAACGAAATCGTACTACGCAGGACTCGCCTGGGACTGCGAATTTGGTGGCGACGCCCATGCCAAATACCGCAACTTCAACACTCCGAGTCCAAGCACCCAAGGTTCTAGCGCCATGCTAGAAATCGGCTGGGAAAGTCAAGCCACAAAGGATAATCCCTGGGGTGCCGATCTCCATCTTACCGGCTGGGCCGGCACACAGCGAGGCGTAACGTACAGTGTCTCTGTGACCAGGGCATTCTAAATGGAAAGGTAATAAAACTGAGGCACGTACTCAAAAAAAATCTCACCCCGCTCCGCCAGATACAAATCAAGTCCTGGCGGAGCGGGTCTTTCCTTTTCCGCACATATATCAGATTAGTAAAATATATCCATTTTTGCTATAATAAGTATGTGAATATTGCAATCATCTTGATTCGCATTTTGGGAAGAAGGAAGAAATTATGAAAAGAAAGAACTCTGTTCTATACGCTTCAATCATGGCTACACTCCTAGCCACGACCGTGGTTACGATGCCGCTCTACGCAAAAGACATCACCGAAGAGCCCAAGACCATAACCACAGCAGAAACGGAAGACGTCTATCTTGGTAAAACAACAGAAGTAGGGGACAATGCCGTCGGCAACGAGCTGACCATCAGTACTCCCGGCTCTGTTGACGGCAATGTCTACGCCGGCTACGCCTCTGGCGGCGATGCCACAGGTAACACCCTGACGGTGGACACGACAGGCACCATTACCGGCGATATGACCGGCGGCTTTTCCCATTCCGGCGCAGCCAGCAGCAACAACGTGACGGTAAATAGCCAGACCAGCACAGCCATACAAGTCATCTACGGCGGCCTTTCCGGCATCAACGCAGATCCGGAAAACCTGACCGATTACAATCAGATTACGCTCAATGACCTGTCCCAATCCTATGCTGCGGCCTATACAGCGGACAACAACACCCTTTCTTTAAACGGCTTGGTGGAACCTAAAATAACTGATCGGTATACACCCAGATGGATTGTCCATGGCGGCTACGCCGCAGGCTTTACAGAAATAACCTCAGCTAGTACATCTGCGCAGGCCGTGACTGTGCCTGTGACCTTGACCGTACAGGCCAGTGGCAACCAGGTTACTGTCGATAGCAGCACCGTGCAAGATATCTGCGGCGGCATGGCAGAAGGTAATCTCTTTACCTATGATGGGTTTGATAATGACCATATCACCATTTCTCCCCAGCTCATCATCCATACAGACAACAATACGGTAAAAGCGAGAAATTCAACCATAACCTCGGAGGTTTATGGCGCTCACAACTGGATTATGGATGACTATGGCACCAATTCGTATACAGCAAATCCGGATCGCCTGACCCTCCTGACTGCTGATGGGAATACAGTGTACCTGGAAAATTCTCAAGTGGGATACTGTGTCTACGGTGGTATGGCTCTCGATCAATACGATGATTATAACACCTTGATACCCAGCACCTTCCAAGCTGAAGCCAATGGCAACACCGTGACCTTGGTGGATACAGTCGCTAAAAGCGGCATCTACGGCGGCTATATCGAGGGCCTGGATCTTTTTTACGATGATAGTCTTACTATGGACGAAAAAGCTGCCCTCATGAAACCCTCTAGTGTCAACAATAATACGGTTACAATTACCTACCAGCTGGATACGCCGAATCATTCCATTGACATCGACGGTGGCTATACAACCTACGGCGACGCCAATGGCAATAAGGTCTCCCTGACAGGGAAAATCCTCGGTACCGGTACGGACGCGCAGGCCAATTGGTCTCTAGGCACACCTGATACAGGCTACGGGGAAGATACCAGAAATATAGTAGGCGGCTATACTGAAGGCGGTAATGCCAATGACAACCAGGTCAGCGTAAAAAATGTGGCAATCCTGGGAGCTGTTGCCGGCGGCTATGCAGATACGTATGCTGCCTTTGTTCTGGATACGGCAGGCACACTCTCGCAGAGCTGTAATAACAATACCGTAGCTGTGGAGAATGTCTACGGTTTTTCCGAAAAAGGCAACAGCAATATCTATGGCGGCTGGGCTAGAATGGAGGGAGATTATCCGAATTCCCCTTTCATTCCCAGCGATAAGACGACGGCGCAAATTCAGCAGAACGCCACGGGCAATACTGTCACCCTGCAAGGCGACGCCGCTACGCCGGCGATATCCACCATGGACGGCGTCTATGGCGGCTGGGCAGGCGGGCTGATTACCATCAACGTTCCCGCCACGGCTACGGACAGCCGCTCCTATGCCGATACCGTTACCAGTAACGACAACACAGTCTCTATGTCTGACTACCAGTCCGGCTGCGTTGTAGGCGGTGAAGCGGAAGTGACCCTGAGTGCCCTGGAGAAAACGGGCGAGGCAGCAGCCGTAAGCACGGCAGAAACGGCAAGCACACCCGGCACCGTCACCCTAACCGCCACCGGCACGGCCAATGACAACAAGGTCAGCCTCACTGGGAGCACCATTACCTCCTCCGTCCTCGGCGGCGCAGCCGTGGTCAATACCACCGTGGATGATACCCTCGGCAAATCTGGCATCACCTTCAAGCGGACCCATACGGAAACAGCCCAAGGAAATACGGTCACCTTAGCGAATACCAAGGTAACGGATAACGTCATCGGCGGCCTGGCCCTCCAAGGCACAGCAACTGCGAACACCGTCACCATAGGCACAGACTCGCAGGCAACCAGCCTCTACGGCGGCGTCTCCGGCTACGGCAAGGCTACAGGAAATACGGTCAACCTGGCCGGCGGCACAGTCACTAGCGTCTACGGCGGCGCCACCGGCGTCCTGGGTACGGACAGCGACCTGAAGTCGAGTCTCTCCACAATCATCACCACATTGGCCGATGCTAACGCGGCCATCACAGACCCGGATGATTCCCAGAGCGATGCCAATGGCAACACCGTGAACTACTACGGCGGCACCGTCATGGACAGCATCATCGCCGGCCAATCTGCCTCAGCAGCAGCCAACGACAATACCGTCAACCTCTACGTAGCCTTAGTAGGAGAAAACCTGACACTCTCCGGTGGCATCGGCCAGACGAGTACAGGCAATACGCTCAATGTCCACGCCAAAGGAAATAGTGTCGCCAACCTGGATCACTTCCAGAACTACAACTTCTACGTCCCGGCAGATACCGTGGCTGGTGACATGGTCCTCACAGTCACAGGCACAGCGGACCTGACGGACACCACGGTCAAGGCCGGCGTAGAAGAAACGATGAACCTCAGCGAAGGCCAAGTCATCAACCTCATTTCCGGTACGAGCGCACTGCAGGACACTGGCGCCACGTACACCATGCTGGACGGCAAAGACGTCCTCACTGATGCGACCTTCCTGCAGCGTAAGGTTTCCATTTGGAAACAAGACGACAACACCGTCGTCATCGGCATCCGCAAAGGCACACAGCCGACCCTGAACGCTGACACGAAACTCTTCGCCGAAGACCGGGCCGCAGCGATGAGCCTCGTCAACACCGGTAGCGACTTTGCCGCTACTGCCGCCTACGACGGTGCCCTCACTGCCTGGAACGGCGATGCCGACACCAAAGGTGACTTCACGCCCTACCTGGTAGTAGGCGGCCACGACCTGCGTGCTGACACGGGTTCCTACGTTGATACGTACGGCCTCAACGCCAACCTGGGCTTCGTCAAACGAACCAACAAAACAGGCCACACAGACACCCTCATGCCGTTCCTCGAATATGGTAACGGAAATTATACGAGTCACCTCGACGACGGCGCCAGAGGCGACGGCGACCAACGCTACATCGGTGCCGGCCTCCTGGCCCGCAGAGACCTTGCTAGCGGCATCCACTACGAAGCCATGGTCCGTGCCGGCCGCACCAACGGCGACTTCCACGGCGTCATCGGTAATCACATGGCCAGCTACGACACGAGTGCCTCATACGTCAGTGCCATGCTGGGAGCAGGGAAGATCGTAAAGAAAGACATGGCCTCTATCGACTATTACGGCAAGGTGTTCTGGACTCACCTGGGCAGCGACTCCGTGCAGATGCACAGTGACCTGGGTACAGCCCAGTACAGCTTCGACAGCATTAACTCGTACCGCACGAGACTCGGCTTCCGCTGGACCAAAGACGTGAGCCCGACAACATCGTACTATGCAGGCCTCGCTTGGAACTATGAATTTGGCGATAATGGTGAAGCCCGCTATGGCACCTTTGATACGCCCGTAGCCGGTGTCAAAGGCTCAAGCGGCATGCTGGAACTGGGCTGGCAAAGCAAAATCGATAAAGATCACGACTGGAGCGCTGACCTTCACGTCACAGGCTGGGCAGGCGTACAACGCGGCGTGACCTACAGTGCCACAGTAAGCAGGGCGTTCTAAAAAAGGTACCACCTATGGGGGAGCTGGGACTGAAGAGGGCATTTCTGTGGATTCAACCTCTATCCCGGCTTATTACATCAACGTCATTGCCACTAATTGCCTCAA
This sequence comes from Caecibacter sp. AF58-12pH5A, assembly GCF_027681725.1. Taxonomy (NCBI): domain Bacteria; kingdom Bacillati; phylum Bacillota; class Negativicutes; order Veillonellales; family Veillonellaceae; genus Caecibacter; species Caecibacter sp. AF58-12pH5A. The sequence goes on from NZ_JAQDBC010000040.1 coordinate 11,107, forward strand.
TACTTGATTTCATTCAAGTATTGAGTAGTAACGGCGTATCGTGCGCACAGGCACGATACGCTCTCGGAGAAAGCCTTTTCGCTATTCGATTTTGGTTAAAAAGCATAGGCTTTCCCCGAAGCGGGCTTCGGGGAGGGTACGGCAAAGCCGGGAGAGAGGCAAATTAATAAATATATTCAGCTCTTTCCTTTGCCATGAAACAGCGTTAGAAATGCCTGCTTTTCAGCTTATAACAGGAAATGTATACATTCGTATAATTGGCAGAAACATTAGCACATGTTATAGTTATATTAAAGAAAGAGGCATAACTTCCCTATGCAAAAGCATACAGACCCTCCTCACTTCGGAAAAGCGGACCATTTACCTAACCCCCCACTAAGGTAAAGCGTCCGCTCTTCTGCATTTTCTAAGAGCCTAAGCTTGTAATACGTGTTTTTTTGTGAGAAATGACTCATATTTAGTTCTTACATTTTATACAAACAAACTATACGGCCAGCCATCGCAGGGTACATTGCGATGGCTGGCTTTTTTGTTCTCTTCAGAAAGAATGTAAAGAAAATATAAAATCTTGATATAGAAAAGCAGGGGCGTTCTAGAATGCTAGGTGAAAATCCTGTAATACAGCGACTTTCCACTGTGTTTCTCATAAGCAAATGATGAGAATAAGTAAAATTATCATTACTGTGAATTATTGTTAAGAAATATAGAGTATGCTAAACTAATTATAGCTTATAGCATGCAAAGTAGAGGTAATGCATAGGTAAAAATAATATAGGAGAAATGTATATGTCTAATCAGAAACGTTTGGGGAACGTATCTCAGGAACACACATTTCATCACGCTTCAACACGTCAAGGCTGGCAGAAGGCCCGCAAGCTTTGTGCTGCCCTGGCAGTGCTCGTCTTAACCGGCAGTATTATGCCCGTGGCTTTTGCGGCAGGTAATGACATTGTTCATGAAGGATCCGCAACTGACCCGGTTAATATCCAAGTTGGTTATAATGCGAAAACCGTTATTAATGCTGGTCAACAAGAAGGCGTTTTAACAAATATTAACGGAGGAAATGCAACCCTCCCGGCTGCCATAGCTGTAGGTTCTAATACATATGCCCGTACAGGCTCTATCTTTGTGGGCGATCACACATTAAATGATAATGCAGCCATTGGTGATACGACAGCGGGTAAAATGAAATCTCTCGGCGTAGCGACGACGAATGTAGGAACCAACTCGTATACTAATGCTATGTTCGCTACAACCTATGGTAGTTATAATGTTCAAACCTCCGAGTATACAGGAGCTGGTATCATTGATACTATCAGCAATGGATTTAAGGATAGCTTTGCAACAGTAGTCGGTACATTTAATTCGAACGAATCTTTTGGCAAGGAACCTGTTTCTGGTGTGGCAAATGTCATTACTGGTACGGCAAATAAGGTTTCCAACAGCAATGGCTCCATCGTCTTGGGTGCTGGAAATACTGTCAGTGACTCTTATAAAAAATTTGATACAGGATCATTAACTGCCGGAGCGAACTCCGTAGCAGCTATGCAACAAAGCCTCATTAACGGTGTCCGCAACAGCTCTGGCGGTGCAGCCCTGGTCATCGGTGGTGGCAACGAAGTTACAGGCTCGACGTATTCCCAGTTCATGGGTGTCAACAACAAATCGGAAAACGATGAGTACACTTTTATCGATGGCTTCAATAACCAGTCATCTGGCAGCCATCATGCCAGCGTTCTCGGTTCTAATAATAAAATTACAGACGTCACCTTAACGCAGCTCTTGGGCGACAATCGTACGCTGGATACGGTAGAAAACTCCGTCATCGTGGGTTCTGCAGGATCTGCCCTTGCGACTTCAGCTAGTGATGCCACAATTCTTGGTTATAATGCGAATGTCTCGGAGAATGGTGGCGTAGCCCTCGGCTATGGTTCTATTGCCTCGACAGCTGCTGGGGTAGACGGTTACGTTCCTGCCGGTGCTACTAAAGCCGGTGCGGATTACGTCTGGACTTCTACAGAAGCTGCCGTTTCTGTAGGCAATGTTTCTAAAGGCATTACCCGTCAAATCACAGGCGTTGCAGCAGGTACAGAACTTACAGATGCTGTCAACGTAGCACAGTTGCAGAGTGCCACGATTAATCTTGTTGCTGACAACGGCATCAGCTTGGACAAGAGTACTGGCGCCAACGGCACAACCTATACCATTAACACCCTCTTCAAAGACTCTGGCTCCGACTCCGTTACCTTTGATGCTTCTACAAAAACGGATTCCGGTTCCAGCGGTACAGCAACGGGTACTGCCGCAGCCACTACGACCAAGGGTGCAGCCGCCGTCATCGAAACGAAACTTGCTGACGACAGTGGCAATACCACCAGCCTCGGCAAAGATGGCAAACTCGGTATCAAAGGGGATAATCAGAATATCACTACCACTGCTTCGGGCAGCAATCTGAAAGTCAGCCTGAACAAAGACATCAAAGTCGACTCCGTCACCATCAACAACGGGCCGACCATCAATAATAATGGTATGGACATGCACAACACGTCCATTACGAACGTCAAGGACGGCAACGTTGCTCCAGGCTCTAAAGATGCCATCAACGGCGGCCAGTTCTACAACCTGAGCGAACGCGTCAATGGCCTCGGTCACCGCGTCGATAAAGTAGGTGCCGGTGCTGCTGCTTTGGCAGCCCTCCATCCGGGAGAATTCAATCCGGAAGATAAATGGGACTTCTCTGTAGGGTACGGCAACTACCGTTCGGCCAATGCCGTAGCTCTCGGTGCGTTCTACCATCCGAATGCAGCCACCTTTGTCAGTGTCGGCACAACCTTAGGCGATAACAACAACATGTTCAACGCCGGCGTTACCTTCAAGATCGGCCAGGGCAATTCGGCCAAGGCCTATGCGAAGAACGAAGCAGACCGCGTTGTCATGGAACTGCGTCAGGAACTGGCCCAGGTAAAAGCAGACCGCGCAGCCCAGCAGCAGGAAATCGAAACCATGAAAGCTCAGATTCAGCAGCTCATGGCCAAACAATAGCCTTCCCGACTCCATTTTGGAGAAAAATAACCCATATTTTGAAAACCAGGCATTTCCCACCCCCACGGGAGATGCCTGGTTTTCATTTACAAAAAAATGAGGAAATAAAAATCGATATAATTGTTGACATTACATCTAACCCGTGCTATAGTTATTGTAATAAAATAAATTACAACAAAAAAACAAGGAGGAATTACTCATGAAAATAGCAGTAGTAGCTGCCAATGGCAGAACAGGAAAACTCATTACAGCAGAAGCGATTGAACGGGGGCTTGACGTAACAGCCATCGTCCGTAGGGACAACAAAAGTGCCGCTACACAGGTCATCCAAGAAGATATAATGGACTTGACAAAAGAGGACCTGGCATCCTTTGACGTCGTCATCGACGCCTTTGGTACGTGGGATCCCGAAAAAATGGACCAGCACAGTGCCACCCTGGGTCACCTCTCGGACATCCTCGCCGGTACAAAGACACGTCTCCTCGTCGTCGGCGGCGCCGGCAGCCTCTATACAGATCAGACCCACACCACCATGATCTCCGACCTGCCCACATTCCCCGACGCCTTCCAGCCCGTCGCTCAAGGCATGAAAAAGTCCTTAGATGCCCTGCGTAAGCGCACAGACGTCAACTGGACCTACATCAGCCCGGCAGCCGACTTCCAGGCCGAAGGTCCCAGAATAGGTTCTTACACGTTAGCCGGCGAAGAATTCACAACCAACGAAAAAGGTGAAAGCACCATCTCCTATGCCGACTATGCCATCGCCATGGTAGACGAAGCCCAGCAGGGCCAGCACAACCAGGAACACATCAGCGTCCATAGCAAATAATAGAAGAAAGCCACCGCATCACGCTCTATAAGCGCGATACAGTGGCTTTTTTCTAATGCATCTTAGGCCGCGTCTTTTCCGTCCAAGTACCAGGATTACTATCATCCGGAATCCGCCCAGCCAAAATTTCCTCATAATGCCGCACCTTTTGATCCATATACGCAGCCGTGGCCTTTGCTTCTTCAATCCGCTTATACGCCTGCTCCCGCTGGCGGAGGATAATTTCATACCGCGCCCGTAACGTCTCATCAGACTCTGGAAGCAGACAAAGGTCACAATACTCCTTGATAGCTTCGATAGAAGCGCCGCAGCCCTTCAAACACACAATTCCCTGCATCCAATTCACAGACTCCTCTGTAAACCTGCGCCGATTGGCCCCATCCCGCATACAAGGGAGAATACCGATATCCGTATAGTAGCGAACGGTATATTCCGTAACCTTGAACATATTAGCAAATTTTTTTAGTGAATAGATCATGGCATAACCTCCGGGAAAATATTATTTCACAAAAGCTTGACTTCGTGTAACACGAACCTGATATTCTTAGAGTACCACGAAGCTACCATTCGCACAACAAAAACCAGGAGGTACAACCATGGAATATATTACTCTGCACAATGGCATGCAAATGCCCCTGCTTGGATTTGGCACCTTCCAAAACACAGGAGAAGATTGCGAAAAATCCGTATATACGGCTATCCAATCAGGCTATCGCCTCATTGACACAGCCCAGGCCTACGGCAACGAAAAACAAGTAGGCAAAGCCATCAAAGCAAGCGGCATAGAAAGAAACGAACTGTTTATCGTCACCAAAGTCAATTTTCCATCCTATGATGATACAGAACAAGTAGTCCTCGAATCACTGGAAAAGCTCGGTACATCCTATGTCGACCTCGTATTATTACACTGGCCCTTTGGCAACCGCTACGCCGCCTGGAGAACTCTCGAAAAACTACAGGAAACGGGCTCCATCAAAGCCATTGGCATATCCAATTTTGAACCGGACCAGATGATCGACCTAATTCATTTCAACAAGGTTATCCCAGTAGTCAACCAAATAGAAACCAACCTCTACTGCCAGCGGCAACAAGAACACCAATGGCTGCAAAAGTACGGCGTAGCCCACATGGCCTACGCACCTTTGGGCCAAGGACATAGAAACGAAATGTTCGCCCAGCCGGAAATAGTAAAACTCGCCAAAAAATACGAAAAGACGGCAGCCCAAATTCTTCTCCGTTTTTTCACACAGCAGGGAATCATCGTTATTCCCAAAAGCATTCATGAAGAAAGAATCAAAGAAAATATCGACAGCTTTGACTTCAAGCTCACAATTGATGAAATAGCCGCCTTGCGCAACCTGGACAAGAATGAACCCTTGATTGGCAAATCGGAAAATCCGGAATTCGTAGAATTTGCCATGAACTGGTAGGAGGATAATATGAAAAAAGTACTATTATTAGGCGCAAGCGGCACAGCCGGTAAAGCCATCACGAAAAGGCTGACGAGTAATAAGAACCTGGAACTCACCCTGTTTTCGCGCCATGCCAAGGAGACCTTTTCCCATATAGAAAACGGCAGCATCATCAATGGCGATGCCCTCATTCCGGCCGACCTTGATGCAGCTATGACTGAACAAGATGTAGTATACTGCGCCATTTCAGGAAATGACTTGCCGCAGATCGCCAAAAACATCGTCACAGCCATGCAAAAGCATCATCTGCGCAGACTTATTTTCATGGGCGCCGTCGGGATATACAACGAAATCCCTGACGAAATGGATGGAGAAGACAACGTCAAAAACGAACCGGCACAAATACCAAATCAAAAAGCCGCAGATATCGTTGAAGCCAGTGACCTTGACTACACCATCCTGCGACCGGGTTACCTCCAGGACGGTACTGCCCAGGACTACGTCCTCACTGTAAAAGGAGAACCGGCAAAAGGATACATCACAACGATTCCTTCTCTGGTGGATTTTGCAGAAAAACTTATATTAGATGATTCGCTATATGTTGGTGAAAGCGTGAGCATCACAAGAGACTGGCGTAAAGGTGAATAAAAAGATATAAAAAAAACTCCGCTTTCAGGATACATTGTCCTGTAGCGGAGATTTTTTGTCACGTTTTCACAAGAAGCACGTAGGAATGGCACGACCATCTTCGTCCTGTTCCCGGACAAAGGTGATTACATCGCCTTCATGAACGCCCAGATTGCCTTTGGGTTCGTCTAGCAAGGTGCCGCTGATTTTGTCTTCTTGACAGGCCTCGCAGTGAACGCTGCACCTTTCCGAGAAAAAGTCAGGCCGTCTAAAAACGACCGCTATCGTATCAGGCACACCTTCTTTTCGATACGGATCGAGTCATTCCAGCGTGCGAATCCGTTGCACGTCGTCAGCTACGGCACATTCTTCCTCAACCTGCGTGACCTTTTGCAAAAACGCATTGGCTACAGGGCAGGACGGAAGAGCCATGACGTCATGATAGGAATATTCGTAGGCAACTAGTTTTACGCTTTGCGTATCATCACCGCGATACAAGATAAAGCCATCGATATCGCAGGCTGCCATAGCTAATACCTCCAAGAGAAGTCCCTGATCATGATCGATGTAACCGTAGACCAGCATGGTGTTTATGTCCCACTCATGTGGATCATGTGGAAAAGCCTGTGCCACCTGCATCAGCTCAGTATCCTCGTCTTCTATGCGCAATAAGAAAAAGCGTTTTTCTATATCGCGGAAGGATAGGCTATCCATTGGAAACAGCGAACTACCTCTGACAGAAATATTTCAGAAGGATGGGGAAGACTGGCTTGAATCATCACGCCGGCTGCGTGACGAGCCTTTTTCTTGGTAGCCTATGGGATAATTTAAATACCTATTTAGCTTCGATGTCAGTATTTTCACAGGTGTGCCCTTTGCATCGAGCAAATCGAGGCGTCCCCAATTGTAATAGGGGGAAAAACGCAGGTGCAGGCCGCTTTTCATGGAAATCGTGAAATCATAAATATACGCTGGCAAATCGTCTTCCAGTTCGATCCCATAATTACCGGTAATCTGGTCTTCCATGTCTGAATACGCTGCCGGTGTCACGTGAAAACGGGCAATCTGATCTCCTATCAGGCAGTGGAAGAGACGTGTCATGTCAAAGGAGCCTTGACGGAGTGGATCATGCCGATAAAGCCGTTCAGGAATTTGATTTTTCGTCAGGAACACCGTACCAGCTTCTCTGAATGCGATTTCAAAGGCCCCCCGGTCCGTCACCAATACGATAGGGTCAGCCAAATCTGAGAAAGCCACATCGACTGTATACATGCGTTCCAGCTTGGCCAATACTTTGAAAAAATCCCAGTGTTCTTTAAACTTTTCTGTCGATTCAGGATAGAGACGCCACGCAGGGAGCTGAGAAAGAAAGCGAACCATATCTCCGGCAATATATACGCTCTGGATTGTTGCACCGACGAGGCCTAAGTGCTGCACATACTCCTGCAGCACGGACGGCTCCTGAATCATAGGCGCAGCCCAATCCCATATCGAAAATTCTTCTTTAAATTTGTTTGTTTTCCGAATTTTATGTACATGATGCCGCTTAAAAAATTGTTCTACCGTTTGCATGGCCCAGCGCTCCTGACAAATCGTTCTGTTTTTCTTTATTATAACAAGGAAAAACAATATGGACCAATAGAATGAGCCAGGAAAAGACAGAAAAAATTCCCTCAGCATCGAACGCAGCTTAATGCTGAGGGAATGTATGATACATCAGTTCAACACCTTTTTGTTGTCTCCGTCAGGCGTTGTAACTATGATCTGTTTCGGTGTAATAACAAGTGCGCCTTTGGCCGTAGCCGCACCATGAAACATGGATTCGACCATTTTTTTGAAGGAATCTACTAGTTCACCTGTCGTAATGTGTACAGCTGTTCCCTTTATCTGGTAGCCCTCCAAGGATTTTGCATTATAGACAGAAATTGCAATACGACCGTCATTTTCTGCTAGATTTTGTAAGGTCGTTTCTAAGAATACATCACCGACAACCAAGTTACCATCAGCTGTCACATCCTTAAAGGCAACAGGAACCACATTGGGTTCACCTGTTTTGCTGCAAGTAGCCAAATCCCACATGCTTTCTTTCAACACTGCTAATACTTTGTCGTTCATCATCAATTCCTCCTATTCTACAGTGAATATTTGTTTCCTTTGCACGACTATAGGATAACAGCATTACTTATCAAACAAAAGATATAAATTAATTTATTAGCTACTTATAAATTTCATAGTAACTTGAGATACCCATAGTTGCCAGGTATAATACGGTTAGAGCGATTAGGAGATGATAGGATGTACCAGCACAAAATGGAGAAGGACATACGCTGTCCATTAGAATATGGCTTGGAAGTATTTGGTGGCAAATGGAAATCTAGGGTCATCTGCGTACTTGCTGAAAAAAAGATTCTTCGCTACAGCGAAATCAGAAAAGAAATGACCAATATTACTGACGCCGTTTTAGCAACAACACTCAAAGAATTAATTGCCTATGGCATTGTAAACCGAAAACAATACGACGAAATACCACCGAGAGTTGAATACTCCTTAACCGAAAAAGGAGTATCCGTTGTCCCTATTTTGCAATGTATTTGCAGCTGGTCCGGAGCTTATCACAAAGAGGATAACGAACACGCCCTGCTGCAATGCCAGCGCTGTGATTATAATCAAAACAAGTGAAATGGAAACTTGAAATTCCTATGATATAAGTCCATCTGAGCAACACTCAGGTGGGCTTTTGTGCGCAACGAAAAAGAATAGTCGAACCGGCTAAGCTTCCGCCAGGCCGCCTAGTCAGCCATTTCACACCTAAGGAAACCTTACTATTAAAAATAATATGGGATGTATAATTAAAATATATTGAATAGATTGAATCGAATACCTTATAATGAAAATATGCTATTTACTACGTGCTAATATCCGGCTAGAGTGCATATCTCAAACAAATAATACATGGCGTATCGTCATAAGCCATAATACTTTTTTGGGAAAATATAATTTGTGACACAAGAGTGGCAAAAAGACATTCCCGGCTGTCCCTGAAAGGAAGCGGAACTGGAAGAATTGAGGGATACTACGTGATTCGATTACGAAACATGACAGCGAAGAGAAAGATAGGACTGACAATTACATTCTCGCTCATCCTGTTCGTCCTCCTCGCCGCTAGCTGGCTTACACTGCGTCACGAAAAACGAGCTGTATCGTGGAGCCAGGACACGATTATTGAAATCAAAACACACACAGCCTGCATTTTCATTGATCCGAACGACGCGTATCAGCATGTGACACTCGATAGAAACAAGCTGGTTCCTGCAGACATGATTCACAGCAACTTCTTCGATTGTAAAATAGATGCTAATAACATTGTCGTCGCCTATATCAATTCAAAATCACCGAAGGAACTGGTCTTTCAAGTGATTGCGCAAGGTAATGAAACAAGACAAACCGTGCTAAAGACACTCAGCAACAAGCAACTATACGCCGGTGCCTATCCCAAGATTTACATCACGGATAAGGCATACTATGTTGCGGTCGATTTAAACAGCGAAGCCGATCCTACCGTGATTCAAACTTACCTGTACAAAATTGACAAGACTGACTTCAAAACAGAAGAAATACAACTAGAAGGAGCTGACCCGCCATTACTTACGAGCGACGGCGACCTATTCCTAAGGAAAGGCCAATTCCTCACGAAAATCCAAAACAACAGTGACAAAAAGGTACTGAAATTAGCTGCCAATGAAATAATCAAAGGCTGGGGAATTGAAGGCCAAACCATCATCAGCAACAAATGGGAAAGAGAAAAATGGACCATAGATCAGACAGAAATGATATCCCTAAAAGACGGAGCGAAAACTAGACTCCGGTTCCCAAGCTACGGCTCTCTGGAGGTCACTGGAAACATGGGCCACATCTGTGTTATTGAATATGCTCATATCAGTGGCGAAGTCCCTCTGTTCGATCCAGCGTTATTCGCCTATTCCATACTCGACGGCACAGATTATTGGTA